>NZ_JACDDD010000132.1 GCF_013817205.1 Polaromonas sp. | reverse complement strand
GTCCACGTACATGTGATCCAGCGCGACGTCGGGGTATTGCTTGCCGACCTCGGTGACGACGTCTTTCCAGAGCTGGAAGGTTTCCAGCACATTGGCCTTGTCGACGCTGGTGACGCGGCTGCTGCGTTTGCGGGCGGCCTGGAAGGCAACGTGGGCGATGCGCTCGATCTCTGGGCGCGAATAACGCATGGTGTCGAAAGCTTCCTCGGCACCGGGGAAGTGTCCGTCCACGGCGGTGCGGCGGCCGCGCGGCTGGCCGAAGTAGATGTCGCCGGTCAGCTCGCGAATGATCAGGATGTCCAGGCCGGAGACCAGCTCGCGTTTCAGGCTGGAGGCGTCCACCAGCTGCGGGTAACAGATGGCGGGACGGAAGTTGGCGAACAGCCCCAGGTTCTTGCGCAGGCCGAGGATGGCCTGCTCGGGGCGCAGCGGACGGTCCAGCGTGTCGTATTTCCAGTCGCCGACCGCGCCGAACAGGATGGCGTCCGAGTCCTTTGCCAGCTTCAGGGTGGCGTCCGGCAGTGGGTGGCCGTGCGCATCGTAGGCAGCGCCGCCGACCAGCGCGGTCTCGGTTTCAAATTTCAGGTCCAGTGCGCCAAGTACCTTGACGGCTTCAGCGACGATTTCGGTGCCGATGCCGTCACCCGGGAGGATTGCGATTTTCATATCTTTTGTTCTCTAATTACTATAATTTTGATAGCTGTTAACGCTCGCCGAATATGGGCTGCTGCCAGTTTCTTGTTGAAATATTAGACAGGCAGCCGATTTGCAAGCCAAGGCTTGGTCGCCAGCCGTTCAGCCTCGAAAGCCTTGATCTTGTCGCTCTGGCGCAGGGTCAGGCCAATGTCGTCATAACCGCCCAGCAGGCAGAATTTCTTGAAAGCCTGCACATCGAAAGCAATCTCTTCGCCCTGTGGCTTGACGATCACCTGGCGCTCCAGGTCGATGGTCAGCTGGTAACCGGGGAAGGCCAGCGCTTCGTCAAACAACTGGCCGACCTGGGCTTCACTCAGCACGATGGGCAAGAGGCCATTCTTGAAGCTGTTGTTGAAAAAGATGTCCGCATAACTGGGCGCGATGATGGCGCGAAAGCCGTACTGGTCCAGCGCCCAGGGCGCGTGTTCACGCGAGGAACCGCAGCCGAAGTTCTTGCGCGCCAGCAGGATGGAGGCGCCCTGGTAACGCGGCTGGTTCAGCACGAAGTCGGGGTTGGGGCGGCGGCTGGCCGGGTCCTGGCCGGGAAAACCGGCGTCCAGGTAGCGCCACTCGTCAAAAAGGTTGGGGCCGAAGCCGGTCTTGCGGATGGACTTGAGGAACTGCTTGGGAATGATCGCGTCGGTGTCGACGTTTTCGCGGTCCATTGGGGCGACCAGGCCTTTGTGAACATTGAATTTCTGCATGATGATCTTCTTTCAATAAATCGAAGCGATGCGCTTGTTGTCTTTCCAAGTGGCGGCGTGGATCCGGCTTTGCCGGTCCACAGCGGCCGCCCCCTTGAGGGGGGATCCGGCTACACGGAGTGAGCCGAGAAGGGGGGTCACGAAAATTTCCTGATGTCGACGAAGTGGCCGTGCACTGCGGCAGCCGCAGCCATGGCCGGGCTGACCAGGTGCGTGCGGCCGCCGGCGCCCTGCCGGCCTTCGAAGTTGCGGTTGCTGGTGGAAGCGCAGCGCTCGCCGGGCTCGAGCCTATCGGCATTCATGGCCAGGCACATGGAGCAGCCGGGCTCGCGCCATTCAAAACCGGCGGCAACAAAAATCTTGTCCAGGCCTTCACGCTCGGCCTGTTCCTTGACGAGACCGGAGCCGGGCACCACCATCGCCAGCTTCACATTGCCGGCGACCTTCTGGCCGATCTTCTGCACCATGGCGGCGGCTTCGCGCATGTCCTCGATGCGGCTGTTGGTGCAGGAGCCGATGAAGACCTTGTCCACCAGGATGTCGTTGATGGCCTTGCCGGGTTGCAGGCCCATGTAGGTCAATGCGCGTTCGATGGCATCGCGCTTGTTGGCGTCTTTTTCCTTGTCGGGGTCGGGCACGCGGTCGTCGATGGACAGCACCATCTCGGGCGAGGTGCCCCAGGTCACCTGCGGGCAGATCTGCGCGGCGTCGAGCTTGACCACGGTGTCGAACTTCGCGTCCGGGTCGGACTGCAAAGTGTTCCAGTACTTGACGGCCTGCTCCCATTCGACGCCAGTCGGCGCCAGCGGCCGGCCCTTGACGTAGGCGATGGTTTTTTCGTCCACCGCCACCAAACCGGCGCGGGCGCCGGCTTCGATGGCCATATTGCAGACCGTCATGCGGCCTTCCATGCTAAGCGCGCGTATCGCCGGGCCGCCGAACTCGATGGTGTAGCCGGTGCCGCCGGCCGTACCGATTTTTCCAATGATCGCCAGCACGATGTCCTTGCCGGTCAGGCCGGGCGCCAGCTTGCCGTCCACCTGGACCAGCATGTTCTTCGCTTTTTTTGCGAGCAGAGTTTGCGTTGCCATCACGTGTTCGACTTCGCTGGTGCCGATGCCGTGCGCCAGCGCGCCAAAGGCGCCGTGCGTCGAGGTGTGCGAGTCGCCGCAAACCACGGTCATGCCCGGCAGGGTCGCGCCACTTTCGGGGCCGATCACGTGCACGATGCCCTGGCGTTTGGACAGGAAGGGGAAGTAGGCGGCCGCGCCGAACTCGGCGATGTTGCCGTCCAGCGTGGTGATCTGCTCCTTGCTGACCAGGTCGGTGATGCCGTCGTAGCCAAGTTCCCAGCCAGTGGTCGGCGTGTTGTGGTCGGCAGTGGCGACGATGGAGCTGATGCGCCAGACCTTGCGGCCGGCCTCGCGAAGGCCCTCAAACGCCTGCGGGCTGGTGACCTCATGCACCAGGTGTCGGTCGATGTAGAGGATGGCGGTGCCGTCTTCCTCGGTGTGGACGACGTGTTCGTCCCAGATCTTGTCGTAGAGGGTGCGTCCCATGGTGTTTTCCTTCGTGGTGGTCTGATTTTAGTAAGGGGTTCAGGCTGCGGCGGCTGCGGGCAGGGCAGCGTGTGCTGTGAGGTGATCGACCAGCAGGCGGGCCGTGACCGGCAGGCTGGAAAAGTCGCGCGCCACCAGCTCGATCTGGCGTGTAGCCCAGTGGTTGTTCAGAGCCACGGCTTCGAGTTCGCCGACGCCGTGCATCAACTCGAACGCGCGTTGCGGCATCACGCCGACGCCCAGGCGGTTGTGGATCATGCGGCACATGGCGTCCAGTCCGGTGACGTGGATGCGCAGCTTGATGGTGCGGCCGGCCAGCGCGGCGGCGTCGCGCATGGCCAGGTAAATCGAGCTGTTGGAATGCAGGCCGACGTGGTCGAAATCCAGCGTGTCTTCGAACGCAATCGCGTCCTGCTCGCCCAGCGGGTGACCGCGCGGCACGATCAGAACCAGGCGGTCCTGGCGGTAGGGCTGGGCCTGCAGATCGCCGATGCCGTCGGCGGTGTTGCAGATGCCGAGATCGGCCGCGCCTTCCTGCACGGCGCGCACAACTTCCGTGCTCAGGTGTTCTTCCAGGTCGATCTTGACCTCGGGGTGCTGGGCGATGAAAGCGCCCAGGTCTTCCGGCAAAAACTGCACGATGGCCGAGATGCTGGCGTGCACGCGCACATGGCCGCGCACGCCGGCGGCGTATTCGCTGAGCTCGCCCTGCATTTTTTCGAGGCTGAATAGCACCGAACGCGCGTGATGCAGCAGGCTTTGCCCTGCGGGCGTCAGGTCCACGCCGCGGGTGTGGCGGTAAAGCAGGGGGGTGTCGAGCGCGGCTTCGAGGTCCGACAGGCGCTTGCTGACGGCAGAGGCCGCGATGAACTCGCGCTCCGCCGCCTTGCCGATGCTGCCGAGTTCGCACACCGCTACAAAAAGTTGCAGCGAGGTCAGGTCGATACGGCGGGTGAAGTTGCGCTCGGAGCTCTTTGGCGTCATGGGATAAATGCATCGTAAAATGCGATGAGTCGCTATTTTGCAATAAGCAAATCAATTCAGTCATCGCGTTTGGAGATGCCGAGCTTGCCTGTTACTCCTGGTTCTCAACAAACAAGCTTGGCTTGTCTTCTTGGCGAAAAATGTCTTTGAGAGCAGTTTTTAGGGTGTAGCGCACTAAATACGGGGGTAAGCAGCTCCTAAAAACATAGCAGCAGCCGATTTACTTGTCCTGATGCTTTGTACGGTGCAGGCTCAGAAGGTACTTGCCGAGCGCTGCAAGTCGCCACGGTTCGGGTGCCTCGACCTTCTCGGTGGCGATTTCCAGCACTTGGTTCATTTCGGCGGGCGTGCCTAGCGGTGGCGAAAGCACCTCCAGGGGTGTCGGGCTTTCGGGCACACGTCCTAAAGCTTCCACAAACCAAATGTCAGCCCGCTGGATAGCGCGCCGATAAAGGCAAACGTCAAATACGCCGCAAACACCCTACCGCGCGCGACGGCCCATACGGCCATCGCAGCTGGCAATGACGTCACGCCTCCAGCTACCAAAAAGGCCATGCCCGCGCCGGGCGATAACCCGGATATTTCATTAGCAGGAGTCGGCAGCCCCGTGCCGAAGCGCGTTGTCATTGGTGTTCGATGTCAATTGCAACCGGGGACTGCCAATGCCAAAGTGTACGCAAGAACGGATCGATTTTGG
>NZ_JACDDD010000131.1 GCF_013817205.1 Polaromonas sp. | reverse complement strand
TGCATCGCCAGCGCGCTGGCGATGCAACTCAATCTTTAACCATCACGGAAATCAATTAACCTTCAATCTCGGACTTCCTCACAATGAATGGTACGACGAGAGGGGGCAGGTCACGATTCCCAATATTGATCCTGCCACGGCCAACAGCAGCCCGGAGGTCAACGACATGCTGCAGCGCTATCGCCAGGATCCGATCCTGGGCGGCGCGCTGAGTTTTGGCATGAACCTGATCCGCCTCGATGGCGAGGACCACCTGCTTCGCGTCGGGCAGGCTGTTACGGCCAACTACCGCTTCGATTGACCGGGCGCTCCTGGCGGCTGCGATCGGCCCGCCTGCCAGGCCGGTTGACTGTCGTTATCGGAATCGCCGAGCACGGAGTCCACGTCCAGAGGCATGGGTTGCGTCAAAGCGGGCTCCAGAAAACGGATGGGGCGACGTGTGCGGGCCGCCATCCCGCTTAGCAGCTCGTTCAGGGCTTGCGCAAGCTGCGGGCCATCCATCAGGTTTTCAGTCAGCAACACGCCGGCAACGTGAAACTGCAGGACAACCTCGGGTTTCAGGCCCTTGAGCGGCATCAGGCCTGCAGCAATCAGGCGCGCTGCCAGACCGGTGACCGGATCGCGGGTGGATACCCCTTCCATGATCAGGCCGAAGCGTGCCTCGTCAACCCGGCCCACGGTATCGACATCGCGCAGGATGCGCCGCAGCTTGATCACGCTGCGCAGCAGGCTTTGCTCTGCGACCGTGATGCCGTGAATGCGCTTGACGTAGCCGTAATTCACCAACTCCACGTAGACGACTGCGGCGGCTTCCTTGTCGCGCCGGGCGCGAGTCACCGTCTGATGAAGCCGGTCATTAAAGATATGTTTGGCCAGCAGGCCGGTCAGCGCGTCGTGGCTGGCCATGGCCTGCTCGCGTGCCTCCACACCATGGCGTTCGCGCGAGCGTATGTTCAGCGCCACCAACAGCAAGGGCACTTCGACGGCCAGCGACAGCATGAAGGCATACTGGGACAGCCAGGTGGTGGCCACCCAGCCGAAAGTGCGTGCCACCACCAGCAAGGTGGCCAAGGACAGCGGCGCAAAACCTGCCAACACCCAGGCACCGACCGGGTCCTTGCGACGCCAGGCAGCATAGGCAATGCCGATACTCAAGACGACGACTATCACGAGGTAGATGCCGATCAGGCGCACGCCCCAGTGCCGGTTCATGACAAGGTAAGCCAACGCAAGCACCGGGCCGGCGAGGCCGGTGCCATACACGACATGATCAAACCAGCGGTGGCGCGCCGTGATCCCGCACAGCGAACGCACCACCAGCAAGCCGGCGCTGCCGCCTATCAGGCCCAGAAACCCCTGGGCGTAGTTGTTCCAAACGGGGGAATTGTTCCAGAAAAAGTGCCCCGACATTCCGCTGGTCGTGGCAACCACCAGCGCCATGATGGTGACATAGACGGCATACCAGCCGTAGGCCTGGTCGCTGTAGACCCAGCCCTGCGTGGCTCCGGCGACGATCAACAGCAGCAGCGCCCCGAAAACCACACCAATGACCAGATAGTCGAGTTGCAGGCGCTGCCTCAGGGCCGTGCTGGCAATGGCATGGACCGGAATATTGACCGGGGTCGCATGCTGGATACGCACATACACGTCGTGCACCCCGTTGTCAGGCAAGAGCAATTGAAACTGCGCGTAGCGTCCGGGCTCCGGCCAGCTCGAGACCGGTACGGTGTCGCCAGCGGTCTGGCCATGCCACCGGCCATTTTTGTCACGCTGAAACAGCGTGACCTGGTCGAGCAGTGGCAGCGGAAACTCCAGAAGCCAATCCTGCCTGGAGTCGACCGGCTTGCGAAAGCGATAGTGTTGCCACAGCGCGCCCCGGGCTCCCAGCCGGTAAGTCGTGTTGGCTTGCATGGGCATCATGGCCGCGCTGTAGGCGCCGGTCGCCATCTGCTCCATCGCGGCCCCGGCCTGAGTGTCTACCCATGCCAAACCGCTGGCCTGCAGGTCTGTGACCGGCGCCGCGTCGGTTAACACGATGACGGGCTGGGCCTGACTGGCGGTGCCCGACAGCCCCAGCAAGGCAGCCATCAGCAGGGCTACCACAAGGCCTGCACCTTGCCTGATGGCATATCGCATACACTTCTCAGCCTGTTTTTGAAGGTTTGTCATGAGTTTGAAGTGCGGCATTGTAGGCTTGCCTAACGTCGGAAAATCCACCTTGTTCAACGCGTTGACCAAGGCGGGGATCGCGGCTGAAAATTACCCTTTCTGCACGATTGAGCCCAATGTGGGCATTGTGGAGGTCCCAGACCCGAGACTGGCCCAGTTGGCGGCAATCGTCAATCCGGAAAAGATCCAGTCCGCCATCGTGGAGTTTGTGGACATCGCCGGCCTGGTGGCCGGCGCCAGCACGGGCGAAGGCCTGGGCAACAAGTTCCTGGCCCACATCCGCGAGACCGACGCCACCGTCAATGTGGTGCGCTGCTTCGAGGACGACAACGTGATTCATGTCGCGGGCAAGGTGGACCCCATTTCCGACATCGAGGTGATCCAGACCGAACTGTGCCTGGCCGACCTCGCCGCCGTCGAAAAGGCCTTGCACCGGGTGACCAAGCTGGCGCGCTCGGGCGACAAGGAGTCGATCAAGCTGGTGGCCATCCTCGAAAAATGCCAGTTGGCGCTCAACGACACCAAACCGGTGCGTACCATTGACTTCAGCAAGGAAGAGTTGCCGCTGCTCAAGCAGTTCTTCCTCATCACCGCCAAGCCGGCCATGTTTGTGGCCAATGTGGCCGAAGACGGTTTCGAGAACAACCCATTCCTGGACCGTCTCAAGGCCTACGCTGCCGAACAGAAGGCGCCGGTGGTCGCCATCTGCGCCAAGATGGAAGCCGAGATGGCCGATATGGAGGAAGAGGACAAGAAAATGTTCCTCGCCGAGATTGGCCAGAATGAACCCGGCCTGAACCGCCTGATTGTGGCGGCCTACAAGCTGCTGGGCCTGCAGACCTACTTCACCGCCGGCGTCAAGGAAGTGCGCGCCTGGACCATCCATGTCGGCGACACCGGTCCGCAGGCGGCTGGCGTGATCCACACCGACTTTGAAAAAGGCTACATCCGTGCCCAAACCATCGCCTTTGACGATTACATCGCCTTCAAGGGCGAGCAGGGCGCCAAGGACGCGGGCAAGATGCGCAGCGAAGGCAAGGAATACGTCGTCAAGGATGGCGACGTGATGAATTTCCTGTTCAGCAGCTAGATGTGCACACCCCTGCCTGGGCTCACTGCGTGTAGCCCATCCTCCCCTTGCAGGGGACGCCTCCTGTCGCCCGGCAGAGCCGGTTCGCCGGCGGCGCTTGAAAGGACAGCGCAGATCGAATGACAGAACCCGTCCGCCTCGCCAAAGCCTTGGCCCAGATGCTCAACTGTTCACGCCGTGAGGCCGAGCAGTACATCGAGGGTGGCTGGGTGCGGGTCGATGGCGTGGTGGTGGAGGAACCCCAGTTTCGTGTGGGCGGCCAGAAGATCGAGCTCGATCGCGACGCCAGCCTGCTGGCGCTCACGCCCATGACCCTGCTGCTGCACAAACCGGCGGGCCATGAGGCCGGTCTTCACGGCGCGTCACGCCAGCCCCCTCCTTCTGCCCTTCAATTGCTGGTACCGGCGAACCGGTCAGCGGACGACCGCTCCGGCATCCGCCCGCTCAAGAAACATTTCAGCGCGCAGGCCTTGGTCACCCCCCTGGCCACGCCGGCCGGCGGCCTCGTGGTGTTCACCCAGGACTGGCGCGTGGCGCGCAAACTCAGCGAAGACGCTTCGGTGATGGAGCATGAAGTGATTGTCGAAGTGACCGGCCAACTGGTGCCCGGCGGACTGGAGCGGCTCAACCGCGTGGATCACGGCTTTACCTACAACGGTGTATTGCTGCCGCCGGCCAAGGTCAGCTGGCAAAACGAGACACGGCTGCGTTTTGCCCTGAAGGGCGAGCAGCCCGGGCAGATCGCCTACATGTGTGAAGCCGTGGGGCTGAACGTGCAGGCCATGAAACGCATTCGCGTCGGCCGTGTATCCATGAGCAGTCTGGCGCCCGGCCGGTGGCGGTACCTTCTGTCAACCGAGCGTTTTTAGTTTTTCAAGCCGGGGCCGCGGAACCGGCTTTGCCGGCCCGCAGGCGCAGCGGCCCCCTCGGGGGCTGGTGCCTGCGGCTACGAACCTGCTTGAGCAGGTTTGGACAGGTGCCAGAAGCGAAGCCTCCGGCGAGCGGCGGCCTGCAAGGTGCTGCGAACTACACGCAGTGAGTGAGCGTGGGGGTCATGTTCTAGCCCCCCAAAAAGTTGAAGCCGCCGGGGAAGACCCAGATCAACGCGCCTGTCATCATGAAATAACGCGCGAACTTGCCAATGGCCATGTAGGCCACGCAGGGCCAGAACGGAAACTTGAGCCAGCCTGCCACCGCACACAGTGGGTCGCCAACAGCCGGCAACCAGGCCAGCAGGCAGGCCTTGGGCCCCAGCTTTTCAAGCCAGCGTATGGCCCTGCCGTGGTGCGAGGAGTGCGAGTATTTGTCGACCACCTTGTGCGCGCCGTAGCCCAGCCACCAGTCCAGCATGCCGCCCAGCGTGTTGCCCGCGGTCGCCACGAAGACGGCGCTCCAGAACAGGGAGGGGTTGAGCTTGAGCAGGCCGAACAGCACCGGCTCCGATC
>NZ_JACDDD010000065.1 GCF_013817205.1 Polaromonas sp. | reverse complement strand
ATCCATCGCAAAGTAGCGCAGGATTTGACGCAGTTTTGCTTCACTGAGTTTGGAGCGCCTGAAATACCGGTTTTTCTGAATCACCATAGGAACTTAGCTCACTTGAATGTGAACTTTGCTTCCTAAGTCCCTAAATTAATAGCTGATTGCGCCCGTCAGACGGGGGCTAGAGCCCGATTTCATTGAAATGTTTGAGCGGGGACAGCGCCGGAAACTCTCCCGCGCGCTTTTCCTTCATCGCTGTCACGGATTCGCGCACATGCTGGTTGCTCCAGATCGCGCCCTGCAGCCAGCCCATCTGTTTGAGTGCATCGTCCACCGCATGGTCGCGTGCGTAGTGAATCGCCTGCTTGGTGCCCCAGATGGCGACCGGCGGTTTGGAGGCGATCTCCTGCGCGCATTGCAGCGCCCCAGCCAGCATGGCTTCTGCCGAATCAAACACCTCGTTGACTAGGCCATAAGCCAGCGCTTTTTGCGCCGGCAGGCGGCGGCCGGTGTAGGCCAGCTCCTTGACGACGGCCAGCGGCACCAGCTTGGGCAGGCGCTGCAAGGTGCCGACGTCGGCGACCATGCCGATGTTGATTTCCTGGATGCAGAAAAATGTTTCGGCCGTCGCATAACGGATGCAGCAGGCTGTGACCATGTCCACCGCGCCGCCTATGCAGCCGCCCTGGATGGCAGCGATCACCGGAATGCGCAGGGTCTCCAGCTTGGTGAAGGTCGCCTGCATGCCGGCCAGCAGGTCGAACATGGCGGCGCGGCCCTCGGGGCTCTGGTCGTCCATGGCAATCGCGCCGCCAAAGGTGTCCAGCGCCATGCCGGCGCTGAAGTGTTTGCCGGTGCTGGAGATCACCAGCACCCGCGCTTCTCCGGCGGTGTTGATGTGTGTCAGCACCTCGTCCAGCTCGCGCCAGAAGGTCGGGTGCATGGTGTTCATGACCTCTGGGCGATTGAGCACCAGGTGCGCAATGTGGTCGGTGGTCGAAAGGGAGAAGCAGGTCAATGGTTTCATGCCTGCCAATGTAAATCAGTGCGGCTGTTCCGGACAGTCACACCTGGGACGACGGGCTGTGCTGATCGCCCGCTGGTGTGCGCGCTGGCTCAGATCCGGCGCCGGCGCGGCGTGACCGTCAGCTGCATGGTTGCTTTACCCGGCGTGGCGCTGACGGTGACGGACTGCGGCGGGATGTCCAGCAGCTGGTCGGCTTGCCACACCTTGATCTGCGCGGCGCCGTCAGGGATCTGCTCCAGGTTGGCGATGCCGTCTGCGCCGGTCAGCACCGCCCAGGGCGAGTCGCTCACGTAGACATGGCCGCGCATCGAGCCGTGGATGTGGCAGCCCAGCAGCACGGGACCGGCCTTTTCAAACACGGCGTCGGCGGTCTTGCCGGGCTTTCCTTCGGGTTTGCCGTCCAGCCGCAGCTCGAAGCCGCCGCTGCTGGCGGCGTTGAACTGCGCAAATCCGGCGGCCGAGGCGCGCACGTGATGCTCCCAGGGGTCGTTGTTGACAAACAGCGCCTTGGTGCCCACGGCCACCACGCTGACCGCAGGGATGAAGCGCATTTTTTCCTGGTTGATGGTGACCTGGGTCGGCAACGCCACCTTGGGGGCCCCCTGGTTGGCAGGCACCACCACGACCACCGCGTCCTGCACCGGCTTGCCGTCCTTGTCGAGTACCAGCACCTGCAGGTTGCCAGCGCTGGCCCAGCCCGCCAGGGCGGCGAGGGCGAGGGAAATAACTGTTTTTTTCATGATGGTTTGCCTCTGGAGTGGGAATCAGCGCACCGTGATGGAGTCACGGTGCATGGGAGCCAGCAAGGCCAGCATCTGGTTTTGCGAGCGGAAGGGGATGCCTTTGGCGTCCATGCTTTGCTGCAGCACCTCGACCAGCGCATTGAAGTCCGACTTCTTGATGTCCAGGTTGGCGTGCGCGCTTTTCATGTCGGCGCCCTTGTAGACGCAGGGGCCACCGGCGAGCTCGCAGAGCTGGTCGACCAGTTGCTCCTTGACGCGCTGCTGGTTTGACGGCTTGAAGTGCGGGCCGGTGCGTGGATCGGCCAGCAGGCGGACCATGAAGTCGTCCATCAGCGTGACCAGGCCGGCCTTTTCGCCAAAGGCCTTGTAGAGCTGGTCATTGGGTGCAGTTTGAGCGGAAGAGGCGACAGCCATCAGCAGGCCGGATGCGGCCAGCACGAGAGAAAGAAGGGTTTTTTTCATGTCAGTTTCTTGCGTGTGTAGAGAGTGAGGGTTGGGCTCAGAAAGCGACCTGGGCCGACAGGTAGTAACCGGTTTGTTTGCGGCTGGCGGTGGTGGCCGGCACGATCACGCCCAGATCCACATAGGCCAGCGTCACTGAGACGTTTTTGTTCGGCGCCCAGGCGATGAAGATGTCCTTCCAGTCTTCCGAGCGCAGGCCGTTGCCCAGACCGGCAGCGCGGCCGGCGGTTTCCAGCTTGTTGCGCATGAAGCGGTATTCGGCACCAACGGCCACGTTCTTGCTGACCAGATAAGCAATCGAGAACTCGGGCTGCAGGCTGTAGCTGTTGTTGCTGCCACCGCCCAGGGTGGCGCCGAAGCCGAGCAGGCCATTCTGGTTGGCTTTGGTGGCGCGCAGTGTGCCGTTGACCAGCAGGCTTTGGCCCAGGAAAAGTTTGGTGGCGCTCACATACAGATCGACACCGTCACGTTTGGCGCCCAGCGCACGCAAGGTGCCGTCCAGGCCGGTAGAGCCGAGTCGCTTGAACTCCACGCCAACAGCCACTTGCGGCATCAGCGAGTCGCTGTCGAGGATGGCATCGCCAGCGACCCGCGCCTTCAGGCCAACGATGGATTGTTTGAGGTGCAGGCCGGGCAGGCCCAATGCGGTGCCCGTGGCGCGGGTGTTGAAGTCCTGCTGTGCCACCGAGATTTCGAAGCGGTCCTGGATGCCGATGGCCGCGCCGAGGATATTCAGGCCGTAGTCTCTGGTGCCTGCGGTGGTAAAAAACGCCGAGCCGCCGATTTCGCCTTCGGTGGCGTTGCTGCCGATCACGGCCCAGGGGGTCAGGCCGCCGCCGGCCGCGCCGTCAATGCTGCTGACGCCGCCGGTCAGCAGCAGTTTCCCGGTTTCGGCGTGGGCGGACAGGCTGGCGCCAGCACAGATCACGGCGGTGTAGGCGGCGATTAGGTGAGGGGCGAATCTGGGTTTCATGGGAGGATCCGTAAAAAAGTGCGTTGAAAAAACGGAAATGTAATTAGATGTACTTACCCGATACGATGGTAGGACGGGACTGGATTCAGGCTATCGATTTTTTTGGGAGTGTCTCTTTTGCGCACCAGATAAGGGCGGAGTTGAATCCACGGCGGGAGCGCTCGCGTAAAACCGGAAGCCCGTGACGGCATCGTTTTTCAGGAGCGCTCTTTTCATGCATCTTTTTCCCGCAACAACTGACCGGCCGCGCCGTATTCGCCTCGCGGCTTGTTTTGCGCTGTTGACCGGGGGCATGCTGGCTGCGGGGCTTTCTCACGCCCAGGGCAACGGCGCAAGGGAATGGCGCTCCCCACCGCCCGGCGATGTGCAGCGCGGTGCAACGCTGTACCAGGCGCGTTGCAGCGCCTGTCATGCGGTGGACAGCAACAAGATCGGGCCGGCACACCGCGGCGTGCTGGGTCGGCGTGTCGGCAGCCTCAAGGGCTACACCTACTCTGATGAAATGGCGCAGTCCCGCCTGCGCTGGACGCCGCAAACCCTTAACGCCTGGCTGCAAGACCCGGAAGAACTGGTCACCGGGCAGCGCATGGGCTTCCAGGTCGACGACCTGCAGGAACGCGCCGACCTGATTGCGTATCTGGCCACGCTCAAATAGGGCTGCAGTTAAAAGGACGTCGAAGGCTGGCCCGAGCGGTGACGCTTCAGTTTCAGAACAGTTGATCAGTTGCTATGAATTCAGGAGCTACCTGCGCTGACGGGGCGGGAGCTGGAGGCCTTTTTTGTTCATCAACCGGCTCTTCCCCGGCTCGGGCCAGGGTGGCCGCCCGCACGCCCAGCAGGCGCAGCTTCTGCGTGAGGGGCACCCGCTTGAGGCAGAGTCCGGCTATTTTGCGAATGGTTCGCGCGTCCGAGGTGTAGTTTTCTGCCGTTTGATCACGAGTGGCGATTTTGAAATCGTCATACCGCAGCTTGATGCCTATGGTCTTCGCAACGTAGCCCTTGCGCTGCAAATCGTCGGCCAGGCGCGTGCACAGGTCAGTGAAGATCGCACCCAGCGCCGCCTTGTCGCGCACTGCATGCAGGTCGCGCTCAAAAGTGGTTTCACGGCTCATGCTGACGGGTTCACTTTCAGTCGCGACCGGGCTGTCATCACGGCCCCAGGCCACGGCGTGCATCCATGCGCCGGTGGCCTTGCCGAAGTTGTCAACCAGCCAGGCCGGGTCCTGCGCGGCCAGCTCGCCGATGGTGTGCACATGCAGCTTCGCCAGCTTTTCCCCGGCCTTGGGGCCGATGCCGTTGATCTTGCGCACATTGAGCGGCCATATTTTTTCATGCAGGTCGGCTTCATAAACGATGGAGATGCCGTTGGGCTTGTTGAACTCGCTGGCCATCTTGGCGAGCAACCGGTTAGGCGCCACACCGATGGAGCAAGTCAGGCCAGTGGCTTCAAAAATCGCTTTCTGGATCAGCCGTGCCAGCACACGGCCGCCCTCGCGCTGGCCGCCCGGCACGTCGGTGAAGTCGATATACACCTCGTCCACGCCGCGGTCCTGCATCACCGGCGCAATCTCCATGATGGTGCTCTTGAACAGGCGCGAGTATTTGCGCACCTCGTCAAAGTCCACCGGCAGCACAATGGCCTGCGGGCACAGTTTGGCGGCTTTCATCATGCCCATGGCCGAACCGACACCGAACTGGCGCGCGGCATAGGTGGCGGTGGTGATGACGCCGCGCCCGACGTAGTCCCTCAGTAGCGGGAATTCGGCGACCGGGATGAAGCGCAGCGCGCGCTCCGGGTCGGCGCGTATCGCTTCGTCGACCTTGCGCCGACCGCCGCCAATGACCACCGGCAGGCCCTTGAGCTGCGGGTAACGCAGCAACTCGATGGACGCAAAAAAAGCGTCCATGTCGAGGTGGGCAATGCGGCGCAGGCGGGGTGCAGAAGAAGGAGGTGACTCGCTCACCCGGCAAGCATAGCCGTGATCACCGGGGAGCGTCGCCACCGCGCGCAGACCGAGGCCCGGCGCCGGGCTCAGGTCGGGAAGGTGCCGGGCAACAAAATGCCCTTGTCAACCGTGGCGATGTTGGTGTGGCCGCAAAAGGCCATGGTCAGGTCCAGCTCGCGGTGGATGATCTGCAGCGCCTTGGTCACGCCTTCCTCGCCCATGGCGCCCAGCCCGTAGAGGAAGGAGCGGCCGATGTAAGTGCCTTTGGCGCCCAGCGCGCGCGCCTTGAGCACGTCCTGGCCGCTGCGGATGCCGCCGTCTATATGGACTTCGATCCGGCTGCCAACGGCGTCCACAATCTGCGGCAGTGCGCGTATCGATGATTCGGCCCCGTCGAGCTGACGCCCGCCGTGGTTGGAGACGATCAGCGCGTCGGCGCCCGAATCGACCGCCAGCCTGGCGTCCTCAATGTCCTGGATGCCCTTGAGGATCAGCTTGCCGCCCCAGCGCTTCTTGATCCACTCGACGTCGCCCCAGTTGAGGCCCGGATCAAATTGCTTGGCCGTCCATTCCGAGAGCGAGCCCATGTTGTCCACGCCCTGAACATGGCCCACGATGTTGCCGAACTGCCAGCGCGAGGTGCCGGCCATGCCCAGGCACCAGCGCGGCTTGGTCATCAGGTTGAGGATGTTGGCAACGGTCAGCTTGGGCGGCGCCGACAGGCCGTTCTTGAGGTCTTTGTGGCGCTGACCGAGGATTTGCAGGTCCAGCGTGAGTACCAGCGCCGAACAGTTGGCTGCCTTGGCGCGATCAATCAGGCGCTCGATGAAGCCGCGGTCTTTCATCACATACAGCTGGAACCAGAAGGGGTGGCGGTCAGTGGCCTGTGCGATGTCCTCGATCGAGCAGATGCTCATGGTCGAGAGTGTGAAGGGAATGCCGAATTTTTTGGCAGCGCGCGCGCCCAGGATCTCGCCGTCGGCATGTTGCATGCCGGTCAGCCCGGTCGGTGCAATCGCCACCGGCATGGCCACGTCCTGGCCGATCATCTGTGTGGCCGTGCTGCGGTTTTCCATGTTGACCGCCACGCGCTGGCGCAGCTTGATCTTCTGAAAATCGGCCGAATTGGCGCGGTAGGTGCTTTCAGTCCATGAGCCCGAGTCGGCGTAGTCGTAGAACATGCGGGGTACGCGCTTTTTGGCGAGGACGCGCAGGTCTTCGATGGTGGTGATCACGGGCATGGGGTCTCCTTGGAAGCCCTTGATGCTAGCGGTTTGCGGATTGCCCGGTTTGAAGAAATTTGCATGCAGGTGCACAATTCCGGAATTTTCTTCATGCCAAGCTCCGCAACCCCTGTTATTCCCGGCCTGGAACGGGTTATCAATGCCTGGGGCACGCCCACCCCTTACGGCGTCTCGCGCAGTGATCCCGCCGTGGGGGAAGCGGTGGCGCTGATGCTGCAAGGCCAGGTTGTGGTGGCAGACCTGCAGGCCCTGGCGGGGCGCGAGCTGGCGGCCTGGAGCGGCGCCGAGTCGGCCTGCGTCACCCATTGCAGTGCGGCGGCCATCACGCTAGCAGTGGCCGCCTGCATGGCCGGCACCGATGCGGCGCGTGTGGCGCAGTTGCCTGACAGCACGGGCATGCCGAAACGCGTGCTGCTTGCGGCCCATCAGGTGCACTACGGCCAAGCGATCACGCAGGCTGTACGGCTGGCGGGCGCGCAGCCTGTACCGTGCCCGGCGCCGGCCGACGTGGCTGCCGAACTGGCTCGCGGTGGCGTTGCCTGTGTGCTGGCCGTCGAGTCACACCTGGCAGCGGGCTCGGGTCCGGCTGTCACCGGCGAACTGGCCGCGCTGGCCCATGCAGCCGGCGTGCCGCTACTGCTGGACGCGGCGGCGCAGGACTGGCGCGCACGCGAGCTGGTGGCCGGCGGGGCTGACCTCGTGTTGCTCAGTGGCCAGAAATACCTGCGCAGCCCGACGGCAGGTCTGGTGCTGGGGCGTGTGGATCTGGTCGCGGCGCTTGACGCACAACACAGCGGCATCGGCAGGGCCATGAAGCCGACCAAAGAGGCGCTGGCCGGCGTGCTGGCTGCCCTGCGCCTGCGTGACGATCTGCCTCAGGATGAATGGTGCATGGCCCAGCGGCGCAAGCTCGATACCTTGGCCGCCGCGGCCGCCGACTGGCCGGGTGTGACTGTGGCTCGCACGCCTGATCCGCAAGGCAATGGTTTTACCCGACTGGGGTTGAATGTGGATGCGGCCGTCACCGGCATCAACGCCGCCGGTGTGATCGAGCGGCTGCGCGCGGGCGATCCGGTGGTGGCGGTGGCGCCGCACCGGGCGGCGCAGGGCTGCATTGGACTGGAGCTCACGGCAGTCGATGAGAATGAGCTGCCCGAGTTGTGCGCGCTGCTGGCAGCTGCACTCAACGCCGGTTGAGGCTGTTTGGGGAAGTGCCCATATAAGCGCTTCCTTAGCCAGCGCCGGCTCAGCTTCGACCGGCTTTCACGCCCGCGCCACGCACCTCGATGCGAATCTCGTCCAGCACCTCGCCGCGTTCGCTGATCAGCTGCACCGTGTGCCGGCCGGGCCAGGGCAGCCACTGTGCCTGATTGCCGCGCGCAAACTCTTTGCCATCCATCAACCAGCGCAGGCCGCGCCCCTCAGCGCTGAAGTTCACGCGCTGGCGGGTGGGCGGGATGTCCGGGTCGAGTGCCAGGATGGTGCCGGAGGCCGGCGCAGTGATGCGGGGCGGCGTGTCCGGTGCGGAGGTCTGATTGTTTATGCCTTTTTGGCCTCCAGCCCTTATCTGTCGAGCGTCAGTAGCTCCGGAATCTATAGCAAAAACGGCCTGCTCTGTGCCCCGGATGAACCATTCGCTGCGCGCCGCTTCAAGGGGCGTGTGGCCCTGGGCAGCAAAACTGACGCGGCTTTGCACGAGGCCTGCGGGTGGCGCGGGCGCACGGCTGTTTTCGTGCTGGTGCAAATGCCGCATCAGCGCGGCCCAGACTGGCGCTGCGCCACTGCTGCCACTGACGTCCCGCATGGGCGCGCCGCTGGCGTTGCCGATCCAGACGCCGACGGTGTAACGCTGCGAATAACCGACCGCCCAGTTGTCGCGCATGTCCTTGCTGGTGCCGGTTTTGACCGCCGTCCAGAAACGTGTGGCCAGCACGCTGTCGGTGCCGAAGGTGCGCGCACGTGCCAGCGGGTCGGCCAGTATGTCGCTGACGATGAAGGCGGCGCGCGGGTCGATGGCCGGTTGGAACGCCGCCTCGCGCACCGGGCTGAGGGCTGGGGCGCTGTAGCGCCCGCCATTGGCCAGCGTGCGGTAGGCATTGGTCAGCGCCAGCAGCGAGACCTCGCTGCTGCCCAGCGCGAGGCTGTAACCGTAGAAATCGCCGCTTTCCTTCAGCGGCAGGCCTGCCGCCCTGAGCTGTTTGTGAAAGGCCTCGGGCGAGACCATCACCAGCGTGCGCACGGCCGGCACATTGAGCGAGGCGCCCAGCGCGGTGCGCGCCGAGACCAGGCCCTTGAACTGGCGGTCGTAGTTTTGCGGGATGTAGAGCCCGCCGGCAGTCTGGATCTGCGACGATGAATCCTCGATCAGCGAAGCGGCCGTGAGGCGCTTTTCGGCCATCGCCTGTGCATACAGAAAAGGCTTGAGCGTGGAGCCGGGCTGGCGCAGCGCCAGTACGCCGTCGACCTCGGCCGCCGCGCTGAGCTCGCCCGAGGAGCCAACCCAGGCCAGCACCTCGCCAGACGCGTTGTCGAGCACCACGATGGCGCCGTCTTCCACGTGGCGGCCGCGCAGTTCGCGCAGCTGCTGGGTCAGGGTCTGGACAGCGAAACGCTGCAGGGGCGCGCGCAGGGAGGATGTCACGGCGGTGGGCCGGGGCCTGGCGTCAGGCCTCTCCTGGCGGACCAGTTGCCGCGCCAGATGCGGCGCCACACCTTCTGTCGCGTCAAACGCCCGGCGCTGCAGCGCGGCGCTGGCGAACAGGTCCAGGCCTTCGCAATCGGCTTTTGGCGGCGCCTGCGGCCGTCGCGAAGGGCCGCCCCGAGCAAGGTCAGCCCCCTCGGGGGGCAACGCAGTACGCGAAGCGACAAGCGTGGGGGCTTGCATGACCTGCAGAACGCCGCAGGCGCGCTGCGTGACCTGCGCGACTTTCGCATTCGGCGCGCGCACCAGTGCCGCTGCAATCGCCGCCTCGCGTTCATCGAGTCCGTGCGCCGCCTTGCCGAACAGGGTGCGACTCAAAGCGTCAATGCCGACGATCTCGCCGCGGAAGGGCACCAAGTTCAAATAAGCCTCTAGGATCTGGTCCTTGCGCCAGCTGCGCTCCAGCAACTGCGCTGACACCGTCTGCCCGATCTTCTGCGTGATGCTGCGCCCGCCTGCTGCCGCGCGCCAGTCTTCGTCCAGCAGTCCGGCCAGCTGCATGCTCAAGGTGGAAGCGCCGCGAGTTTTTGTGTTCCAGAGGTTGCCCCAGGCAGCGGCCGAGACGGCGCGCCAGTCCACACCGCTGTGTTCGTAAAAACGTTTGTCTTCGCTGAGCACCAGCGCCGTGCGCAGCGCCGGTGAAACATCCGGCAACGCCACCCACTGGCCGCGCCGCACCGTGTTGTCGGTGCGAACGCGCTGGACAACCTCGCCATTGCGATCCAGGATCAGCGTGTCGGAGGGGCGGAACTCGCGGTTTACTTCATCAAATGTGGCAACGGCCCAGGCAGGATGGGCGCAAGTCGCTATCGAAAAAATAGCAAATAATATCTTGACGCCAACCTTCTTCATATGGTCTTTGGCTCAGCCAGCATCAGCCACATGCTGAAGGCCATAGTCATCGATAAGACGTTGCACGATCTTTGCCTGCAGTAAATCCTTGCGGCTTTTGAGTGGATCACGAGTTGATTTTTCGCTTAATTCGGTCTTGATGCGAATAAAACTTTTGGGCGCTGGCGCGATCAGCGTAGCCATGTTTCCGCTGGCTGCAACAACGACCTGGGTAAAGCTGCCGCCATCCAGAAGTGCCTTGCCGCTGGGTACCTGCACGGCCCAGAAGTCGTCTTCGAATTCCGACGTTCGCAGTGGATGGGGCTCGCCGCCGCTGTCTTTGGGCGCGGTGCGTCGAATCACATCAATTTCGAACCCTATTGCGTTGACGGCCGTGTATTTCTGGTCGTGGCGCAATTCAAAGGTCTTGTCCACTTTTTGGAATATGCCAAGCAAGGACGTATCGAGCCGTTGCATCGTGCTGGCAAATTGCAGGTATTTGCGTGTGTCGAGTAAAAGGTCGATGTCCTGTGTCGCCGTTGCTTCGTTCTGTACCCTCACACCGCAGGCGGTTTCGTAGGCATAGAGGGATTGCGTGCCCACTGCCATGAAATGCTTTTGCAAACCCGCTTTTGCCAGCGCATTGAGCGTGTCAACCAGCATGTTCGGTGCTCGCCCGACTCTTAGCGCGCGGTTCATGCGAACGTGTTGACTGACGGTTTCGCGCAGCTGTTTTTGCCGTGCCTGTACAGAGGCTTTACGCCCCATGACGCGCGCATGGATTGCTTCATTTTCAGGCGACTCTGGGCCAAGCGACGTTTGCGCCCCAGTTGCGGAAACCCGTATCAGATAGCGCCTTCCAGCCTGTTCGCGCCACATCATCGAGCCGCGCACTTCGGCTGCAGCAAGGTCAGCGGCCTCAAGTGCACGCCAGGCCGCTTCGGCGTCAATGTACTGGCGTGTTTGGGCCTCGGTAAGTTCAAGAAATTCCAGGTTTTCATGGTTAAATTTCATTTTCAAAATTTACTATGAAAATATAATTAAATCAATGACTTAGAAACTAAAATGGGATACTGAGTAGCAAATAATGGCTAATAAGTAGTCGTTGCCAGTCATTTGACCGCTTCCACCTTCACCCGAGCATTCGGTATTTCGCCAAACATTTCCGGCGCATACATCGCCTCCACCCGGCTAGGCGGCAACGCAAAGTCGCCGACGTTGTTCAGGCGCACGGTGTATTCCATCTTCACCACGCCCTTGGGCAGGTATTCGTAATAACTGCGGAAGGCCTCGAAGCTGCGCTCTTCAAACGCTGGCCAGCCGGCGCCGGTTTTTTTCTCGCCGCTGGTGGCGATCTGCGAATCGCGGCCCAGGCCGCTGCCCAGAATGGTGGCGCCGCCGGGCACCGGGTCGCTGATCACCACCCAGGTCATGTCGGCGCTGGCGTTGACCTCCAGCGTGATGCGCACCACGTCGCCGCGGGTGTAAATGCCTTTGACCGCCTGCTCCACCGGTGTGATGGTTTTCTTGATCTGGTAACCGGCGCTGAAGGGCGCCTTGAGCGGCACCGCCGCAATCGACTGCAGCGTCAGCCAGGGCTTGCCTGTACCTTGCTGAGTCACGGTCAGTGTGTCCTTGCCGGCCCCACCCCAGGGCAGGAACATGTTGTTGCCGCGCAGATTGCCGGGCGAGGCGGGTGCACCGAAAAAGCTGGTCTGGTTGGGCAAGCCCAGCGTATCGCCCGGCGGGACGCGTGTGACTTTGGCCCAATCCACGCTGGCCGAAGCGGCCGCAGCCGACGCAAGTGTGGACCGCGTCACACCGGTCACCGGTGTGGCTTCAAACTTCGCCGAGAAGCGGTCCAGTGCCAGCCCGCCCCAGAGATTGGCTGTGGTGGTGTGCCAGGCGCCTTTTTGCTGCCGGCCTATGAAGCCGTTGGCGAGGCGGCCCATATCGTCCTTCCAGGCCGCATCGTCCATCACGGCCAGCATCAGGCGTGCGGTGTTGACATCGCCATTGACCATCAGCCACCACCAGTAGTCGTCCTTTTCGGTGCTGAAAACCAGTTTGGTGCCCTGGTACGACAGGCGCGATTTCAGCACCTGCGTCGCTTCAGCCAGGCGCTGCTCACGCTGCGGCACGTCGGCCGCACGTTTGAGGATGTTCAGCCAGTCAATCACCGCGTGGGTCGGCCACTGGTTGGGCGCAATCGTGATGCTGCCCAGCATGCGGCCCTGGGCCTTGCCGTAACGCGACAGCGCTTCGATGGCTGCGAGCTTGCGCATGTCCAGGTCCTTGCGCGGGCTCCAGAACTCACGCTGGATACGGCCTTCGACAAAAGCAATCAGCCCGCGCTCCATGGGCGCGCGCGCTTCGTCGGGCAGGGCAAACGCCGGGTTGAGGGCGGCGGCTTCATGCGTGGCGGCAAGCAGGTAGGCCGTCAGCGCGTCGCTGCCGCGCGAGCCTTCGCCGTCACGCGGCGGGAAATAACTGGCCAGGCCGTCGCCGTCCAGGTAACCCGGCAATTGCGCCAGCACGGTCTGCCAGAGTCTGGCGTCGCGCAGGCCCACCGATTTGCTGGTCTTCTGTTCCAGGCAGATAAAGGGGTAGTTGGCCCACCAGTCGCGCACGCCGTCCATGCCCTCGGCCAGTTTCGGTTGCAGCGACATTTTCAAGCCACCGCGGCCGAGCAGGGCATCGGCGGGCGGGTTGACGTCGAGGTTGAACGAACCATCAACCTGTACCAGTGTTGCCTGTTGCACCGTCAGCGGCACGGCCGGGATGATGCGCTGGCGCGCTTTCAGGCCATCGCGCGCGCCGCTGACAGTGTCTTTGGCCTCGATCTCCCACAGGATGGCTTCAGCGCGTGTCAGCGCGAGTTGCGCCGGCGCCGTGACCATCCAGGCCGCTTCACGCGCCTCCCCGGCGGGAATGTCGATGGTCTGGGGTTTGAGCTCGAGCAGGGTCGCGCGCGGACTGACCTCGACCTTCATCGCAGCCTTTGTCGTGTTGCGCAGGGTGATCTGCGCGCGGAACTGGTCGTCCTCGCGTACCAGCGGCGGCAAACCGCTGATGATCTGCAGGTCTTGCGTCGCCTTGATGGCTGTCTGTCCGGTACCGAACAGGCCGGTGCCGCTGTCGGCGACGGCGACGATCTTGAAGGTGGTCAGTGCATCGTTGAGCGGCACAGTGATCACAGCCTGGCCGTTCGAATCAAGCTGCAGCTTCGGGTTCCACAGCAGCAGGGTGTCCAGCAGTTCGCGCGTGTTACTGCGCCCGCCACCGCCGCCGGCTGGCACCGCCTTGCGTCCGTAGTGCCGGCGACCGATGATTTCCATCTGTGCGGTGGAGGTCTCCACACCCCAGGCGCGGCGCTGCAACATTGCGCCCAGCAAATCCCAGGAGTCATTCGGCATCAGCTCCAGGAGCGCCTGGTCCACCGCCGCGAGGGCGACTTCGGCATTCGCGGCAGGCTGGCCGTTGGGTAGTTTGGCGGTGATGGTGACCTGGGCTTGGCCGCGCACCAGATACGTTTCCTTGTCGGCTTTGACCGTCACCGCAAGCTGGTGCGCCTGCGTGCCGACGCGGATTTCCGCCATGCCGAGGCGGAAAGCCGGTTTACTCAGGTCCACCAGCGCGGTGGGCGCCACGTATTCGCGGCCTTCATGCCAGAACGATGTCCACCATTCGCGCGGCGCCTTGTAGCCCCAGGTGAAGAAGCTGTACCACGGCACCTCGCGCAGACGGCCGCGCAGCGCCAGCACGCTGACATACACGTTCGGCCCCCAGCCTTGCTTGACCTGCAGTTGCACCGTCGGGTCCTGGCCGTTGAGCTGCACTACCTGGGTCTCGATGATGCCTTCACGTTCAACCGCCACCAGCGCGGTGGCAAAACGGAAGGGCATGCGCACCTGGAATTTGGCGGTCTCGCCGGGCTGGTAGCTTTTCTTCTCGGGCAGCAGGTCCATGCGGTCGTGGTCCTCGCCGCCAAACCAGAGCTCGCCCTGTTTGGTGACATAGACCGAACTGGCGGCCTGGATGCTGTTGCCGTCTTTATCTTTGGCGGTCACGACCAGTTCCACTTCGCCGGGCTCGCCGAGTTTGGCCTCGCACAGCAGCAGGCCGCGGCTATCGCTTTTGCCGCTGCAGACGCTGCCGAGGTCTTTGATGTCGGTCTTGTTGTCGTAGGTATAGAAACCGCCGACCATGCGTTTTCGGCTGGTGGTCACGATACGCGCCACGGCCTTGACCTCCATCGGCACGTCGGCGGCGGGTTTGCCGTCCAGGCCAAGCGCCAGCCCCTGGAACTTGATCTTCTGGCTGGCAGACACCCAGCCTTCGGTCTTGATGCCGGCGACCACGGCCGCCGGCCACAGCGTTGCCACGCTGCGTATCGTCTGCACCTCGCCGTTCGGGTCGGCGTAACTGGCTTCCAGCAGCAACTCCCGCGGCTGTTTGCTGGTGGGCAGGTCGGTGATGCTGGTTTTGCCGCCGCCATTGCGGTCCAGTGTCACGGCCAGCTTGTCGGCAACCACACGCTGGTCCTGCGAGGCCGTGGCTTCTTCCTCACCGCCTTCGCCAGCGGCACGCTGCACACGCGGCGACGAAAAGTTGAAGGCCTCGTAGTCGCTGTAGTTCAGCGTCTTGCCGCGTAGCAGCGCCGACACACGCACCGGCAGGTTGGCAGCGCCGCCGCCCGAGACGTAATTGATCTGCACATCGGTCGGCACGGCCTTGACGTTGACCAGCGCCTTTTTTTCGCTGGGCTGGATGCGGCCTTCGAGCACCGGCAGGCGGAATTCTTCCACCCGGAAGACGCCGGTCTGTATCGCGCGGCTGCCCAGACGCAGCTCGACCTGGTACTCGCCAAGTTTGGCGGCCGGCGGGATCGCAAACGTGCTTTCAGCGCTTTGGCCGCCGGTGGCAGTTTTGCGCCAGTCCAGCGGCTGCACATACTGCTGGCCGCTGCCGGTGTGGGTCACGACCAGCTTGTCGGGCACGGCGTCTGTCAGGCCAAAGCCCTGGCTGGTTTCGGTGCGTATCAGGTGTTTCATGGACACGGTTTCGCCAGCGCGGAGCAGGGCGCGGTCGAAAATCGTGTGGGCTCGCTGGTCGGGGCGGGTGTCTCTGCTGGTCGGGACGTTGAAGCGCCAGGGTTCTATGCCTTTGTGCCAGTCGCTCCAGGTGAAGCTCATGTCTTCGACACTGTCCATGTCACTTTGAGCCCCCACGCTTTTCGCTTCGCGTAATGCGCCGCCCCCCGAGGGGGCTGTGCTTGCTTGGGGTGGCCCGGCGCTGCGCACGCGCGCGCTGATGAAATAGGCATTGCGGTAGTCTTCGCCGCTACAGCGCGGTGGCTCGGAGGCCAGACCCTTGAAGCTGGCGATACCTTGTGTATTGGTCACAGCTCTGGCGATCTCCTGGCCGCCACAGCTTGACACCCGCACCGTGGCACCGGCCACCGGCGCGCCCTTGTCCAGACTGGTAACCCAGGCCAGTGCGTTTTCGCGGCCCAGCTTGAAATGCACACCGAGGTTGGTGACCAGCGCAGAGGTGCGCACATACATGGTACGGCTGGCGCCGTGGCGTTCGTCGAGCAGCGAACTGCCGAGTTTTTGCGAGGCGATCTCGATCACATGAAAGCCCGGTGACAGCGGGATGCCGACGACCTCGAAGGGCCGCGGATCGCCGCTGGCGGGTTGCGGCAGGTCCAGCGTCTTCACGCCGGGCTGGCCGGCCAGCAGTGAAAGCATGCGTGATTGCACATACTCCTTGTTGTCCTCATCGACAATTTTCGGCAACGCGCCTTTGATCTCGAGCGCCGCCACCTTGCGTTCGATCTGGTAGTCGTCGTACCGCTGCACCTTGCGGAACCAGGCAATGATGTCGGCGTCAGTGCGCGGCTGCAGATCACTGACTTTTCCTGTGGCGGGCACCAGCCCCTGCACTTTCAGCGCGGTCTCGACATTGCGCAGTGTGACCGGCAGCAGCGCCGGGTCGCCGGCTTTGGCACCGGGTTCGGCAAACCGCTCGACGATGCCGAAAGGCGCGGCGGCAAACTTGGCCAGCGGCGGCATCGCGCCGGTGGCGACCTTGAGCGGAAAGCGGTCGGCATTGTTCAGCGGGCGGCCGGAGGCGTCCTTGAAGTCGCGGGGCAATTCCAGCGTGTAGGGCGTCTGTTCGGCCAGCGGCGGCTTGAAGTTGACGCTGCTCAGCACATTGTCGCTGTCGCCTTCGGCGTCGAAGACCGGCTTGAGCGTGTCTTTGGCGGACTTGAGGCGAATGCCTTCCAGCAGCTTGCGCGACACCGGCGCGTTGAAGTCCAGGCGCATCGCGCGTATCGGCAGGCAGGCCGCCTGGGCGTTTTCGCGCTCGCAGCTGAAGCTGGCCGTGAAGGGCTCGCGGACCTGAAAGGTGTAGCGTTTCTCGACCGAGTTGGCGACGCCGTCGGGGGTGGTCACGCCCTTGCCGTAAACCAGTTGCAGCTTGCTGGCGGCGGTCAGGCGCCGGTTGCAGGCCAGGGTGGCAAGACGCAGCGGGTCTGCTGACGCGGCTTTGTCCAGGTTCAGCGATTTCAGCAGTGCCGCCCGTTCCGCGCCTTCGATCAGTTTGACCGGCACCCTCTCGCCCAGCCCTTCGACCGCGCACCAAACGTTGTCGCGGATGCTGGCCAGGGTGGCCGGCCCATTGAGCTGCAGCACGAAGTACTGCTCTTCGTCGATGCGCTGCGAAGTCGAAGGCCGCACGGTCTGGACGAAGGGGCCACCGGTGCTGAAGGCATAACTGGCCTTGCCGCTGATGGCCTGGCTTTTGGGTGACTGGAAGGTAGGCACCACCTGCAGGGAGCAGCGAACGCCTGGCGGCAGGTCGTTTTCAAAATCAAACACCCACTGGCGGTCATTGAGCCAGCGGCCAGTCCCCTTGGTGGCCTGCGCGTCGTTGCAGCTCAGGCTCAGCGGCGCCGGTGCTTTCGGGTCGCCGAAGTTGACGGCGCTGTCGTCGAACTTCGCGACCACCTGGCGCACGCGTGAAATTTCACCTTGCGGCGAGACACTGGTGATCTGCAGCGCCTGGACCTGCAGCGCGCCTGCAGCAAGCAGGGCGGCGATTGTTTTTGAAATGGATATGGCCACGTTTCCCCCTCAGAGGAGGCAAAGCGTAGCCGATTAACATGTAACAAGGTGCAGCAGACCGCAGGGACGGCAAAACGGTCCCGAAGCCCATTCAGCCCAACCGGGCGCGGTGCCTGCCGATCTGCGCCCTGACCTGCGCCGGCGCGGTGCCGCCCAGGGTGTTGCGGGCGTTCAGCGAGCCGCGCAGGCTCAGCACGTCGTACACATCTTTCTCGATCTTCGGGTTGAATTCCTGCAGCACGGCCAGCGGGAGCTCGGACAGGTCCACGGCGTGCGAGATCGCTGCCTTGACTGCATGGGCCACCGCCTCATGTGCGTCACGGAAGGGCAGACCCTTCTTGACCATGTAGTCGGCCAGATCGGTCGCCGTGGCATAACCCTTGAGTGCGGCGCGCTCCATGGCTTCCGGTTTGACGGTGATGCCGCCCACCATCTCGGCGAAGATGCGCAAGGTGTCTTTTAGCGTGTCCACAGTGTCGAACAGCGGTTCCTTGTCTTCCTGGTTGTCCTTGTTGTAGGCCAGGGGCTGGCCTTTCATCAGGGTGATCAGCCCCATGAGGTGACCGACCACGCGGCCGGTCTTGCCGCGCGCCAGTTCGGGCACGTCGGGGTTTTTTTTCTGCGGCATGATGGACGAGCCGGTGGTGAAGCGGTCGGCGATTTCAATGAAGCCGAAGTTCTGGCTCATCCACAAAATCAGCTCTTCGCTCATGCGGCTGATGTGCACCATGGCCAGTGACGCGGCTGCCGTGAACTCAATCGCAAAGTCCCGGTCGCTGACCGCGTCCAGGCTGTTCTGGCACACCTGCGGCTGGCCCTGGGCATCGACCATACCCAGTGTTCTGGCGACCCGTTCGCGGTCCAGCGGGTAGCTGGTGCCGGCCAGTGCGGCGGCGCCCAACGGCAGGCGGTTGACGCGTTTGCGCACGTCCTGCAGGCGTTCGGCGTCGCGCGCAAACATTTCCACATAGGCCAGCATGTGGTGGCCAAAGCTCACGGGTTGCGCCACCTGCAGATGCGTGAAGCCAGGCAGGATGACTTCGACATTCTTCTCGGCAATGTCCACCAGGGCTTTTTGCAGATCGGTCAGCAGAGCGTCGATCAGGTCTATTTCGCCGCGTAGCCACAGGCGCACGTCGGTGGCGACCTGGTCGTTGCGGCTGCGGCCGGTATGCAGGCGCTTGCCGGCGTCGCCAACCAGTTGTGTCAGGCGCGCCTCGATGTTCAGGTGCACGTCCTCGAGGTCCAGCTTCCACTCAAACGCACCGGATTCGATTTCAGCCGTGATCTGCGCCATGCCTTTCTGAATGGCTGCATGGTCGGCAGCGCCCAGGATCTTCTGCGCCGCCAGCATCTCGGCGTGCGCCAATGAGCCGGTGATGTCGGCCTGCCACAGACGTTTGTCAAAAAACACGCTGGCGGTGTAGCGCTTGACCAGGTCGCTCATGGGTTCGGAGAACAGGGCAGACCAGGCTTGGGATTTTTTGTCGAGTTGGCTCACGGGAGGCTTTCTGTGGGGGACCGTCAGGCGGCCGCGATGGCGTCTCGCGGTGACAACATTATTGGGGAAAGTACGGGTTTGAGGCCGGTTTTAAGCGGCTGGCCGGTGCAATACTCAGAACTTCGATTTTATCTGCGCGCCCGCCTGCCTGAAAAAAAGAACCGCCTGGCCGGCCCGCAACCCCGACGATTCGACCAGGAGCCCCTGCCCCCCGTTTCATGCGCAACAAAACCGATCTGTCCGGCTTTGCCGAATCCACCATGCGGGGCGGCGTCAGCCAGCCCGGGGACGAGCCTGTACGGCGGCCCGCCCCGGTCATCATCTTCGACGTCTGCAATGTCGGTGTGGTGCTGCGCGCCGTGCTGTTCAGCGAGGCCGTGGTGGGTGTGGGCGCCATGTTCACGGCGACGGGTTTTGTTGACTGGCTGTTGCGCTTTTCGCTGCTGACCGGCGGAGTACTGCCGGCCACCTTGTCATGGCTGATCGCGACCTGCGTGCTGAAGCGCCCGCTGGCGCGTCTGATCACTCCGGCCCAGTGGGCGGCCGGCATAAGCATGGGCGCACTGGCGGGGCTGTATGGCTGCGGCCTGCTGGCCGTGATGGGCCTGCTTGTGCCAGCGCCCTGGGTGGCTAGCGCAGCGGCCGGGGCCTTGTTGTCCTCGGTGCTGATGGCGGGCCTGGTTTGGCGCGCCAAGGCGCGCACGCCGGCGGCCACCACGGCGCGCTTGGCCGAACTGCAGTCACGTATCCGGCCGCACTTCCTGTTCAACACGCTCAACAGTGCCATTGCGCTGGTACGCGCTGAACCTGCGAAGGCCGAGGCGGTGCTGGAAGACCTGAGCGAGTTGTTCCGCCACGCGCTGGCGGATTCCACCGAATCCGTCACGCTGGGCCACGAGATAGCACTGGCGCAGCGCTATCTGGCCATCGAGCAGATCCGGTTCGGGGAACGCCTGCAGGTGCAGTGGAGCCTGGACCCCGAAGCCAATGCCGCCAAACTGCCACCGTTGCTCTTGCAGCCACTGGTCGAGAACGCGGTGCGCCACGGGGTGGAACCGAGCGCTGCCGGAGCGCAGGTGAAAATATCCACGGCACGCCGCGGCAACATGGTGGTTCTCAAGGTCACCAACTCTACCCCGGCGGGCGTCGGTGAGCGAGGCCACGGGCTGGCGCTGGCCAATGTGCGCGAGCGCCTGGCGCTGTTGCACGACGTGCAGGCACAGTTCAATACCGTGTTTCGCGACGGCATGTTTCAGGTGAGGCTGGAGATCCCGCTATGAGTACAACCCTCAGGGCATTGATCGTGGATGATGAGGCGCTGGCTAGGTCGCGCCTGCGCACACTGCTGGCCGACTGCACAGCGCCGGGTGCCAGCGTGTTGGCCGAGGCGGCGCATGCGGTGCAGGCAATGGACGCGCTGCGCCGCGAGGTGTTCGACGTCGTGTTGCTGGACATTCACATGCCCGGCGCCGACGGCATCACGCTGGCGCAGACGATTGCCCAACTGCCGCAATCGCCGGCGGTGGTGTTCATCACGGCGCATTCCGAACACGCGGTTCAGGCCTTCGAGCTGGAGGCCGTCGACTACCTGACCAAACCGGTGCGGCTGGAGCGGCTGCAGCAGGCGCTACAAAAAGTAGAGCGCCTGACGCACGTGGGAAAAGGACTGCTGCCTGATTTGAACGAAGACTGCCTGATCATCCAGGACCGCGGACGGACCGAACGTGTGCCACTGGCCGAGGTGCTGTACCTCAAGGCCGAACTCAAATACGTCACCGTGCGGACCCACGCCAAGAGCTACATCCTCGACGGCAGCCTCAATGAGCTGGAAGAGCGATACCCGCAGTTCATGCGCGTACACCGCAATGCGCTGGTGGCACGGCGCGCCGTGCGTGCGCTGGAAAAACACTTCGACCCGGAAGAAGGTGAAGGCTGGGCAGTGCGGCTCAACGGCATCGACGAACTGCTGGCGGTGTCGCGGCGCCAGCTTAGTGCCGTGCGCGAAGCCGTTGCAGGGTGAGGGTGCGCCTGAAGCCGGTAGTTTCCCGCGCAGGCGTCCTACAGCGGACATGGTCGTCTTCTGTTGAAATAGCCAAGCAACGATCAAGGCGCAAGACCCATCTGGACCGATGAGGAGAAACCACAGTGAATGACAACCATCTGCCCCGGGAGACGCCTGCCCACGAGGAAGCCGTCACGACTTTCCCGGAGTCGGGTCGCGTGATGCTGCACATGCCGGTTGACATCCGCAGCATGTCGCTGATGTTGCTCGCGGCGCTCGGCCTGCTTTTCCTGCTGCACTGGGCCAAGGCGGTGTTTATTCCGGTGATGATGAGCATCCTGTTCAGCTATGCCTTCTCGCCCGTCATCAACTGGATGGAAACAAAGCGCGTACCGCGCTGGCTGAGCTCGGCGGTGCTGTTGCTGTCCATTCTTGGCGCCATGGGTACCACCGCGTATGCGCTCAGCAACGAGGCGGTGGCCATGGTGGAGTCGCTGCCGGTGGCAGCCCAGAAATTCCGCAACGCCCTCAAACGCACCAGCGGCAATTCCACCAGCACCCTGGAGACCGTGCAGAAGGCGGCAACGCAGATCGAGCAGGCGGCCCAGGAGGGCACAACGCCCGGCGCGACTCGCGGCGCGACGCGGGTCGTGGTTGAGAAGGCAGCCTTCAATGTCAAGGACTATCTCTGGAGCGGCACCATCGGACTGATTGCGCTGATCGGCCAGGCCACTGTCGTGATCTTTCTGACCTACTTCCTGATGCTGTCGGGCGACACTTTCCGCCGCAAGATGCTCAAGCTGGCTGGCCCCAGCTTGAGCAGCAAAAAGATCACCTTGCAGGCGCTGCATGAAATCACCGGGCAGATTCAGCGTTACCTTCAGGTGCAGATTCTGACCAGTGCGCTGGTCGGCGTGCTGACATGGCTGGCCTTATGGGCCATCGGGCTGGAAAATTCGGCGGTCTGGGGCGTCGCGGCGGGGGTGCTCAACATGGTCCCTTATGTAGGTACCCTGATCACTGCCGCTGCGTCCGCTCTTGTCGGATTCCTGCAGTTCGGTTCGCTCAACATGGCGATGCTGGTGGGCGGCGCTTCACTGGTTATCCACACCATTGTCGGCAACATCGTCACACCCTGGCTCACCAGCCGGGCCAGTCGGCTTAGCCCGGTGGCCGTATTTGTGGCGCTGCTGGCCTGGGGCTGGCTGTGGGGCGTCTGGGGCTTGTTGCTGGGCGTCCCGATCATGATGATGGTCAAGTCGGTATGTGACCGCGTGGATGACCTGAAACCTGTGGGTGAGTTTCTGGGGTCGTAGAACAAGCGCATCTCCCCGCCGCTGATGCGGCTGCGATGGTATGCGCAGCGCGCTATAAAAATGGGGGCTTAGGAAGCAAGCCCGTTAAAGAGGATTGCTGCGTAGCAAGGATAGCAGCGCTTTGTAGAGGCTTATGTGCCGGTGATTGAACCGGAACTCAGTTTCTTTCAAGTGCAGGTAGAACGTGTGCTTGGGCACTCCATT
>NZ_JACDDD010000064.1:10079-22202 GCF_013817205.1 Polaromonas sp. | reverse complement strand
GCCATGCAGCAGCCAGTTGGCCATGTGCTGGCTGCTGATGCGCAGCGTCGCGCGGTCTTCCATCAGGCCGACGTTGTGGATGTCGGGCACCTTGGAGCAGCCCACACCCTGGTCAATCCAGCGCACCACGTAGCCGAGAATGCCCTGAGCGTTGTTGTCGAGCTCTTGCTGTTTGGCTTCCTCGGTCCAGAAGGGGGTGGCCGTGACGGGGACCTGCAGCAAGCCGTTGAGCAGGGCATTGCGCTCCTTGCTGGCGTCGATTTTTTCCAAGTCTTTCTGCACCTTGCTGACCTGGACCTGGTGGTAATGCAGCGCGTGCAGCGTGGCGCCGGTCGGGCTGGGTACCCAGGCGGTGTTGGCGCCAGCCTTGGGGTGGGCGATTTTCTGCTCCATCATGGCTTTCATCAAATCCGGCATGGCCCACATGCCCTTGCCGATCTGCGCCTTGCCGCGCAGGCCGCAACTCAGGCCGACCAGCACGTTGTTCTTCTCATAGGCGGCAATCCAGGCGCTGGTTTTCATGTCGCCTTTGCGGATCATGGGGCCGGCGTGCATGGCGGTGTGCATCTCGTCGCCGGTGCGGTCAAGGAAGCCGGTGTTGATGAAGGCCACGCGGCTGCTCGCTGCGGCGATGCAGGCCTTCAGGTTGACGCTGGTGCGGCGCTCTTCGTCCATGATGCCGAGCTTGACGGTGCTGTCAGGCAGGCCCAGCATTTTTTCCACACGGGTGAACAGCTCGGCTGCAAAAGCCACTTCTGCCGGGCCGTGCATCTTCGGTTTGACGATATAGACCGAGCCCTTGCGCGAGTTTTTGATGCCTTTGCTGTTCTTGCGTTTCAGGTCGTGCATCGCGATCGTGGTGGTGACCACGGCGTCGAGAATGCCTTCCGGAATTTCTTTGGTCGAGCCGTCGGCAGCGGTATAGAGGATGGCCGGGTTGGTCATCAGGTGGCCGACGTTGCGCACAAACATCAACGAGCGGCCGTGCAGGGTGACCGGTTTGCCTTTGGGCGAGGTGTACTCACGGTCCGGGTTCAGGCCGCGGGTGAATGTTTTGCCGTCCTTGGTGACGCTTTCCGTCAGCGTGCCCTGCAAAATGCCCAGCCAGTTGCTGTAGGCCAGCACCTTGTCGTCGGCGTCAACCACGGCCACCGAATCTTCCAGATCCAGAATGGTCGACAGAGCCGCTTCCAGCACCAGGTCGCTCACGCCAGCCGCATCACTTTTACCGATGGGTGTGCTGCGGTCGATTTGAATATCAATATGCAGGCCGTTGTGCTGCAGAAGAACGGAAGTCGGCGCCGAGGCTTTGCCCTGAAAACCGATGAACTGGCGGGCATCTGCCAACGTGCTGGTCTTGCCACCCTTGAGCGAGACCACCAGCTTGCCGCCCTTGACAGCGTAGCCGGTCGAGTCGATGTGCGAGCCCTTGCCCAATGGCGCGGTGCGGTCCAGCACGTGGCGGGCGTACTCAATCACCTTGGCGCCGCGCACCGGGTTGTAGCCCTTGCCTTTGTCGGCACCGTCGGTTTCCGGGATGACATCTGTGCCATACAGCGCGTCATACAGTGAGCCCCAGCGTGCATTGGCTGCGTTGAGCGCGTAGCGTGCGTTCAGGATGGGCACCACCAGTTGCGGGCCGGCCTGTTTGGCAAGTTCGGCATCGACATTGCCGGTGGTGATGGAGACTTTTTTCGGCGCCGGCACCAGGTAGCCGGTCTGCTCCAGAAAAGCACGGTAGGCCTTCATGTCGGCAATCGGGCCAGGGTGGGCTTTGTGCCAGCGGTCCATCTCGGTTTGCAGGCGGTCGCGCTCGGCCAGCAGGGCCAGGTTCTTCGGTGCCAGGTCCGCCACGATGGCGTCAAAGCCCTTCCAGAAGGCGGCTCGGTCCACGCCCGTGCCGGGCAAGACCTGTTCGTCGACAAAGCGTTGCAGAACCGTGGCCACCTGCAGGCGGTGGAGGGAAGTGCGTGGGGTGGGTGTTGTCATGGTGAAACCTCAAGAAAAGAAAAACAAAACGGGTCGAAATGAATGGTCAGGATGCCGGGAAAAAACCCAGCACATCGCGCAAATTGGCGCCAGTCCTTGAGGGCTGGGTACCCAGCTCTTCAAACGGCAGCGCATAACGGTTGACCCAGAGTGTCTGGTAGCCGTACCAGGTGGCAGCCAGCGCGTCCCAGCTGTTGCAGCTGACGAAGGCTATTTGCGACACAGGCAGGCCGGTCGCCGCAGGACCTAGCGCATAGGCCTCTGGATGTGTCTTGTATTTGCGGATGTGGTCGACGCTGAGCACATGGTCCAGCAGGTCGTCCAGTCCGGCCGATTTCACGGCAACCTCCAGCATGGCCGGGTCGCCATTGGAAAGAATGCCCGTGACGATGCCACGCTTTTTCAGGGCCTGAAGCACTTCGCGATTTTCCGGAAAAGCCGACAGGTGACGGTACTGGTTCATCAGACGCAGTTCGCGGTCCGTGGTGAGGTCCAGCGACAGGCGCTTGCATGCGTATCGCAGGCCGGCACGCGTCAGCTCCCAGAAGGGCTGGTAATGCGTGCCGTGGTTGCTGGTGGTGACCAGCCGGGTGTATTCAATCTGCTTGTCTCGCCATAGCAGGCCCAGCGCCTGGCCATGGCCGGGGAACAATTGTTCCGCCAGCAGGCCCACGCTGTACACGTCAAACAGCGTGCCGTAAGCATCAAAAAGAACAGCGCGTGGAAGGGCCGCACCAGCCTTGAGGTTTTCCATGGCTAGACTGTATTTCATACTTTGACAAAGATTAACTTTCAAAAAAGCGTTTTATCCATGACACATTTGTACATAATCGGCGCAAACGCTAGCGCCGCATAATTTGCCTTTCACAACCCCGCCGGGGTTGGCCTCCTGACGCATTCAAGGATTCCCCGTGTCCGAGCCCATCCCGCCGCAAAAAGCGGCTGCAGAAGCCCCTTCTGCTTCTGCTTGCGCCGCAGCGCCCCTGCCGCTTGAAGGCATCCGCGTCATTGAATTCACCCACATGGTGATGGGTCCGACCTGCGGCATGGTGCTGGCCGACCTGGGGGCCGAAGTCATCAAGGTCGAACCGCTGCGGGGCGACAACACGCGCCGCCTGCTGGGGTCGGGCGCGGGTTTTTTCCCGCTGTTCAACCGCAACAAGAAAAGCATCGCAGTGGACCTGCAGCGGCCCGAGGGGCGCGAGCTGGTACTGCGGCTGATCGCGACGGCCGACATCGTCAGCGAAAACTTCAAGCCCGCCACCATGGCGGGGCTGGGGCTGGACTATGCCAGCCTGTCCCGTCTGAATCCGCGCCTGATTTATGTGAGCCACAAGGGCTTTTTACCCGGCCCTTACGACCACCGAACGGCGCTCGACGAAGTGGTGCAGATGATGGGCGGCCTGGCCTACATGACCGGTCGGCCCGGCGACCCGCTGCGCGCCGGCAGCAGCGTCAATGACATCATGGGCGGCATGTTTGGCGCCATCGGCGCGATGGCGGCCCTGGCGGCACGCGCCAGCAGCGGCAGGGGCCAGGAAGTCCAGGCGGCGCTGTTTGAAAACAATGTCTTTCTGGTGGCCCAGCACATGATGCAGTTTGCGGTGACCGGCGAGCCGGCCGCGCCCATGCCCGACCGGATTTCGGCCTGGGGCATTTACGACGTTTTCACCGTGAAGGACGGCGCCCAGGTTTTTCTGGCGGTGGTCAGCGACACCCAGTGGCTGCTGTTCTGCGAGGCGTTCGGCTTTGCCGACCTCAAGGATGACGCCCGGCTAGCCAGCAACAACGACCGCGTGCGCTCACGCGACTGGCTGCTGCCCATGTTGCGGCAGCGGCTGGCACTGCACAGCGCAGCCGAGCTCAGCGGTATTTTCGAGGCCCGGGGCCTGCCGTTTGCGCCCATCACGCGGCCGCAGGAGTTGTTTGAGGATCCGCATCTGCAGCAGACCGGCGGCCTCGCACCGCTGAAGTTGCCGGACGGCCGCGATACCACGGTACCGCTGCTGCCGCTGACGCTGGACGGCCGGCGTCCAGGCGTGCGCCTGAGCCCGCCGGCGCTGGGCGAACACAGTCGCGAATTGCTGTCAGGCCTGGGTTATGCCGAGGCCGATATCCAGCGCCTGCTGGCGCAGGGCGTAGTGGGTGCGTCGAGTTGACGGCGATGTAATCAAGGCTTGGACCGAGATAATTGCCACCTTTTAGACGCATAATCAATTTGCATGGACAAACTCAAGCAGATGGAATCCTTTGTTTCGGTGGCCACCCGCGGCAGCCTGACTGCGGCGGCCAATGCCGAGGGTGTGGCGCCTGCCATCATGGGGCGACGCCTTGATGCGCTGGAAGAGCGCCTGGGGGTGAAGCTGCTGGTGCGCACGACCCGCCGCCTCACGCTCACCCACGAAGGCAGTGCATTTCTCGAAGATTGCCACCGTTTGCTGATCGATGTGGCGAATGCCGAGGCCAGTGTGTCGGCTGGCGGCGTCAAGGCCAGTGGCCACCTGCGCATCACCGCCCCTGCAGGTTTCGGCCGCCGGCATGTGGCGCCCCTGGTGCCGCGCTTTCGCCAACTGCATGCCGAAGTCACGATCTCGCTGAACCTCAGCGACCGGGTGGTTGATCTGGCGGGCGAGGGTTTTGACTGCGCGGTTCGCGTAGGCGACCTGCCGGATTCCTCGCTGGTCAGCGTGCGCATGGCCGACAACCGCCGCATGTGTGTAGCCACTGCCGACTACCTCAAACGCCACGGAACGCCGCAGCACCCCAACGACCTTTCCAGATTTGACTGCCTGACGCTGTCGAGTGAGGCGTCGCAGACGCGCGGCTGGGCGTTTCGTGTACCGCGCAACGCCGAAGGGGGACAACATGAACGCGCCCTGACCAACGCGGCAAGTGACGGCGACTACGAAGTCATCCACCTCAAACCGGGTGGCCCGCTGGATTGCTCGGACGGGCAGGTGCTGCATGACTGGTGCATGGCGGGGCACGGCATCGCCTGGCGCAGCGCCTGGGAAGTCAAGGCCGAGATTGCGCAAGGCAAGCTGGTGGCGGTGTTGCAGGACTTTGACGCACCGCCCAACGGCATCTACGCAGTGTTTCCGCAGCGCAAGCATCTGCCGCTGCGGGTGCGGCTATGGATAGACTTTCTCAAACACAACTATGGCCAGCCCGAATTCTGGGCCGCGCCGCAGCCCAGCCACCACTGAAACCCCGACGAGACCCGCCATGACACTGGAAGCCCTGCTCGCTTATGCCCACATTCTTGCCATCCTGACCATGGTGGTTTTTCTGGCCAGTGAAGCGGCCTTGTGCCGTGTGGAGTGGATGAATGCGGCCGTGGTGCAGCGGCTGCGTAGGGTTGACCTGATTTATGGCGCGGCAGCGGGCGCCGTTTTTCTGACCGGCCTGCTGCGCGTTTTTCTCGGTGCCAAGGGAGGCGAATGGTACGGCGCCCAGCCTCTGCTGTATCTCAAGCTGGCGCTGTTTATCACCATAGGACTGCTGTCAATAAAACCGACGCTGATGTTCGGCCGCTGGCAGCGCGAGCTGGCTGCCAGCGGCGCCCTGCCAGCCGCCGCCGAGGTGCAGAAAGCGCGCAAGCTGATCATGGTTCAGGCGCACATCCTGCCCTTTATCCCGCTGGCGGCGGTGTTTCTGGCGCGCGGGTTCGGCTAGAAGCCCTCCGCAGTCAAGTCTGGACTGCTGCTGGCCTGCCCAACGAAACAAGCTTGGGCACTTGCGCCAGCCCGGTGAAAGCAAAATCCACCTCGGGCACCCGGCCGCTCACGATGTCGGCAATCGCCGCGCCGGAGCCACAGGCATGCGTCCAGCCCAGTGTGCCGTGCCCGGTATTGAGAAACAGCTTGCGGGTTTTTGATGCGCCTATGTAGGGCACGTTGGACGGCGTGGCCGGCCGCAGCCCGGTCCAGTACTGCGCATTTTTTCCGTCGGTTATGTCGGGGAAAAGCTGGCGCACGCGGCGCACAATGGCTTCACAGCGCACCAGGTTCAGGTCGGTGTTGTAGCCCCCCAGCTCGGCCGTGCCGGCGATCCGCAGCCGGTTGCCCAAGCGCGAAAACACCAGCTTGTACTCGTCGTCGGTCAATGAAACGTTGAACGACGCCGCTTCATTGACCACCGGCAGCGTGACCGAGTAGCCCTTGGCCGGATAGATGCGCAAGGTCTGCCCGAGCAGCCGCGCCCATTGCGGGCTATAGGCACCCAGGCACATCACATAGGCGTCGGACTGGACCTCGCTGACGATGCCGTCGGCATTGGCAATCTGCACGCCCTTCAGCGTGTCGCCTTCCTTGCGGGCGCCGACGATGCGGGTGTTGTACAGAAACTCCACGCCGGCCGACGCGCACAGGGCCGCCAGTTTCGCGGTGAACTGGTGGGCGTCGCCAGACTCGTCGCTGGCCGTCATGCTGCCGCCCACCAGCTGGCTGCGACTGGCTGCCAGCGCCGGTTCGATGGCGATGCATTCGTCAGGCGTTTTCATGTCGAGCTCGCAACCGTACTCGCGCATCAATGCGGCGGGTGCCTGGGCATCGGCATATTCCGTCTCGTCGGTGTAGAAATGCAAAATGCCGGCCATCCTTTGCTGGTAGTCCATGCCGGTGTCCGCGCGCAGCTTTTGCAGCGTAGCACGGCTGTAAAGGCCCAGGTTCACCATCTGCTTGATGTTGTGGCGCGTGCGGCCCGGTGTGCAGTTGCGCAAAAAGTCCAGTCCCCACAGCCACTGGTTCAGGTCGGGGCGCAGGCGGAACAGCAGTGGCGCGTCTTCACGCATCAACCACTTCAATACCTTCAGCGGGGCGCCCGGGTTGGCCCAGGGCTCGGCATGGCTGACCGAGACCTGGCCGCCGTTGGCAAAACTGGTTTCCAGTCCTGCGCCGGGCTGGCGCTCGACGACGGTGACGTCGTGGCCGGCCTGATGCAAAAACCAGGCGGAGGCAATGCCGGTGACGCCGGCACCCAAAACGGTGACTTTCATGAAAACTCCAAGGAAAAAAGGTCGCAAGCCCTTGCAGGGTGAGCGCGAGTAGCTATGAAATAGATAGCATTTCAAAGCGACAGCGAACACCCGTCGGGGTGCCGCTCCCACTGTCCTTGGTACCTGAGAGATTCAGCCTGCGGCGCATTCGGCGCTGAGCAGGCTTTGCTCCTTCGGTGGTTGCCGCATGGCGCGGCAGCTCTCTCCAGATTCGGCGTGTTTCATTCAATACGGGAGCCTGAGCGATCATGGGAGATTGCGCCTTCGGCGGTCTGCGCCGGGGCGCAAACTCTCTCTTGAATGAAAGCGCATTCTGCCACGGCTTGCGTCAGAAGAGGTCGTTGTGGCGCGCGCCCTTAAAATCAGGGCATGCTCCTCGTCAAACAAGAATTGCTCGCGGCCCTGGCCGCCGAGCTGGAAAATCTTTCACCCGGCGCCGGCGCCAAGGCCGCCTTTGAGTCGCCCAAGGTGGCGGCCCACGGTGACTTTGCCTCCACGGCCGCCATGCAGCTGGCCAAGCCGCTCAAGCTCAATCCCCGCCAGCTCGCTGAAAGCCTGAAAGCCGCCTTGCTCGCCACGCCGGTGTACCAGCGCTGGGTCGATGCCATCGAAATCGCCGGCCCCGGCTTCATCAACTTCCGGCTCAAGCCCGAAGCCAAGCAGCAAACTGTGCGCGAAGTGCTGCAAGCCGCCCGCCTTTACGGCGTCAAGCCGCAGCAAGTCGGGCAGCGTGTGCTGGTTGAGTTTGTCTCGGCCAACCCGACCGGCCCGCTGCATGTGGGCCACGGCCGGCAGGCGGCGCTGGGCGATGCGATCTGCAGTCTGTTTGCCACCCAGGGCCAGGAGGTTTACCGCGAGTTTTATTACAACGACGCTGGCGTGCAGATCCACACCCTGGCTACCAGCACCCAGGCGCGCGCCAAAGGGTTGAAGCCGGGTGACGCCGGCTGGCCGGAAACCGCCTACAACGGCGACTACATCGCCGACATCGCCGCCGACTTCATCGCGAAAAAAACCGTGAAGTCCGATGACCGCGAGTTCACCGCCTCAGGGGACATCGACGACCTTGATGCGATCCGCCAGTTCGCCGTGGCCTATCTGCGCCGCGAACAGGACCTGGACCTGCAGGCCTTTGCGGTCAAGTTCAACAACTATTACCTGGAGTCCAGCCTCTACAGCTCGGGCCGGGTCGAGGACACCGTCGCCAAACTGAAAGCCGCCGGCAAGACCTACGAGCTCGACGGCGCGTTGTGGCTGCGCTCCACCGACTACGGCGACGACAAAGACCGCGTCATGCGCAAAAGCGACGGCGGCTACACCTACTTCGTGCCCGACGTCGCCTACCACCTGGCCAAGTGGGAGCGCGGCTTCAGCAAAGCCATCAACATCCAGGGCATGGACCACCACGGCACCATTGCCCGGGTGCGCGCCGGCCTGCAGGCGGCGGGTGAGGGCATTCCCGAGGGCTACCCCGACTATGTGCTGCACACCATGGTGCGTGTGGTCAGGGGCGGCGAAGAGGTCAAGATCAGCAAGCGCGCCGGCAGCTATGTCACCCTGCGCGACCTGATCGAGTGGACCAGCAAGGACGCGGTGCGCTTCTTTCTGCTCAGCCGCAAGCCCGACACCGAGTACACCTTCGACGTGGACCTGGCGGTGGCCAAAAACAACGACAACCCGGTGTATTACGTGCAGTACGCCCATGCACGCATCTGCTCGGTGCTCACGGTCTGGGGCGGCGACGAAGCCGCGCTCAAGGACGTGGACCTGACCGCGCTGTCCAGCCCCCAGGCCCAGTCGCTGATGTTGCTGATCGCCCGCTACCCCGAGATGCTGGCCAATGCAGCCGCAGGCCTGGCGCCGCACGACGTGGCTTTTTACCTGCGTGAACTGGCCGCCAGCTACCACAGCTATTACGATGCCGAGCGCATCCTCGTGGATGAAGAAGCAGTCAAGCTGGCGCGGCTGGCGCTGGTCGCGGCGACCGCGCAGGTGTTGCACAATGGACTGGCTGTGCTGGGCGTCGATGCCCCGCGCAAAATGTAAGGAATGATCATCACCATGGCGCGCAAGCTCTCCCACTCGCTGACCGGGCACGGCCCGACAAGACAACGCGGCGGCACCCTGCTGGGCCTGATCATCGGTGCGCTGATCGGCTTGGGCGCGGCGCTGGCCGTGGCGGTCTACATCACCAAGGTGCCGGTGCCCTTTATGAGCAAGGGCCAGTCGCGCAGTCCCGACCACGACGCTGCCGAAGCCAGGAAAAATCAGAACTGGAACCCGAACGCACCGCTGTATGGCAAAAACCCAGCCAAGCCTGCCGCCAGCGGGGCGGTGACCGATGTGACGCCCCAGCCGCCGGTCGCGGCGGAAAAACCGGCCGCTGCCGATCCGGCCAAGCCCGCCAAACCGGCTGCTGATCCCATTGGCGACCTGGCCAAGGCGAAAATGACGGCACCGACGGCACCGACGGCACCGGCGACTACGCCGGCACCTGCCGTCGCTGCGGGCGCTGACCCCTTTAGCTACTTTGTCCAGGTCGGTGCCTTCCGCACGCCGGAAGACGCTGAGCAGCAGCGCGCCAAGATTTCGCTGATGGGCCTGGAAGCCAAAGTGACCGAGCGCGAGCAATCCGGGCGCACCGTTTTTCGCGTGCGCCTTGGCCCCTTTGACAAGAAGGATGACGCCGACCGTGCCAAGGAACGGCTGGACGGCAACGGCGTCGAAACCGCCCTGGTGCGCGTGCAGCGCTGAACTTTCTGGCGGCAGGGTGTCCAACCTGATCGCACCCCGCCAGCCTCAACGGAGAATGTTTGATGAAACGACGTGAATTTTCGATTGCCACTTCAGTGGCTGCTGCTGCCTCGCTGGGGGCGCTGAGCACCACGGCGCTGGCCCAGGCCCCCGCCGCACCGCGCGCGGGCACCGACTTCCTGGTCCTAGACAAACCTGCCCCGGTGGACGCCCCGGCCGGCAAAGTCGAGGTGGTGGAGTTTTTTTGGTATAGCTGCCCGCACTGCCACCGCTTTGAGCCGGCACTGGAGGAGTGGATCAAAAAGACGCCCAAAGATGTGGTCGTGCGGCGCGTACCGGTGTCGTTCCGGCCGGATTTCGAGCCACAGCAGCGCCTGTATTACGTGCTTGAGGCCATGAAAAAGGTGGAAGAATTGCACAAAAAGGTGTTTTATGCCATCCACGCCGAAAAACAGATGCTCAATACGCCCGAATTGGTGGCGGCCTGGGCTGAGAAGCAGGGCTTGAACCGGGCCAAATTCAGCGAGATGTACAACTCGTTTTCCATCGCCACCAAGGCCCGCAAGGCCACTCAGTTGCAGGACGCTTACAAGGTGGACGGGGTGCCGGCACTGGGCGTGGCCGGGCGTTTTTATACCTCGGGCGAGCTGGCCAAAAACATGGACCGTGCCCTGCAGGTCACCGACTACCTGGTGGTCCAGGCCAGAAAAGGTTAGCCCCCACGGTCGCGCACTGCGTGTCGCTCCCTGCCCCCCTGGGGGCCGCTGCGCCTGCGGCCTGGCAAGCCGGTTCCGCGGCCCCTGCTTGAAAAGAGGAGGCCCCCTACGTTTGTCGAGAGATGCCCGCACAATTTGGCCGCTTGCATGGCTACAATGAGGCAACCCAACCAAAGCAGCAAGATTCGTGCCTTTTATGAACCATCCCGCCTGTGTACTGATGTTGGCCGCTGCCCTGGCGGTTTTTCCGGCTGCGGCTGAAAAGGCCGATCGCGACAAGCCCATGAATGCCGAGGCCGACGCGCTGCGGTATGACGACCTCAAGCAAACCAGCGTTTTCACTGGCAATGTGGTGATCACCAAGGGCACCATCATCATTCGCGGTGCGCGGGTCGACGTGACGCAGGACGCCGAGGGTTACCAGACCACCCTGGTGTACGGTGCTCCCGACAAGCTGGCGTTTTACCGCAAGAAGCGCGATGGGGTGGACGAGTTCATCGAGGGTGAAGGCGAGCGCATCGAATACAACAGCCGCCCCGACACCGTCAAGTTCATCAAGCAGGCGGTGCTGCGCCGCTATGTGGGCGCCGCCCTGGCCGATGAAACCACCGGCAACCTGATTATTTACGACAACCCCACTGATGTGTTCACGGTTGACAGCGCTGGACAGCCCCGCACCGCCGCCAACCCGACCGGCCGCATCCGCGCGCTGCTGACGCCGCGCAGCCGGCCCGGCGCCGCTGTCCCACCTCCGCCCGCCGGTCCGTCACCCACCCTGCGCCCCAGCACCACGCTGGGCGATGACAAAAAGTAAACCTGTCTCAATGAATGTGCCCCCGGATACCGCCCACGCCAGCCGCCTTGTAGCCGCCGGCCTGCAAAAATCCTACGGAAGCCGCAAGGTCGTCCAGGACGTCTCGCTCACCGTCCAGAAGGGCGAAGTGGTGGGGCTGCTCGGGCCCAACGGCGCCGGCAAGACAACGTCGTTTTACATGATCGTCGGGCTGGTGCGCGCTGATGCCGGCGAGATCACCATCGACGGCGAGTCCATCGAACATATGCCCATTCACAAGCGTTCGCGCCTGGGCCTGAGCTACCTGCCGCAGGAAGCCTCGATCTTTCGCAAGCTCACGGTGGAGCAAAACGTGCGCGCCGTGCTGGAACTGCAGACCGATGCGGCCGGCAAGCCGCTGACGGTCGACGTACTCAATGGGCGCCTCGACAACTTGCTGCAGGACCTGCGCGTAGACCACTTGCGCAACTCGCCGGCGCCGGCGCTGTCCGGCGGCGAACGCCGCCGCGTCGAGATCGCCCGGGCACTGGCCACGCAGCCGCGCTTCATCCTGCTCGACGAACCCTTCGCCGGCATCGACCCGATCGCGGTGATCGAGATCCAGCGCATCATCGGCTTCCTCAAATCGCGTGGCATCGGTGTGCTGATCACCGACCACAACGTGCGCGAAACCCTGGGCATTTGCGACCACGCCGTGATCATCAATGACGGCCATGTGCTGGCCGCCGGCACGCCGTCCGAGATCGTCAACAACGCCGATGTGCGCCGGGTCTACCTCGGCGAGCACTTCAAAATGTAGCCATGGGGGCGGGGGGGGGGGGGGGGGGGGGGGGGGGGGGGGGGGGGGGGGGGGGGGGGGGGGGGGGGGGGGGGGG
>NZ_JACDDD010000064.1:0-10069 GCF_013817205.1 Polaromonas sp. | reverse complement strand
CATGGCTCCCCCCCGTCGGAGGCTCACTTCAGATATGAGCCCCCCCCCGTTGTCGCTCACTACGTGTAGCTCCCTCCCCCCTGCAGGGGGCGGCGCCTGCGCCCCGGCAAAGCCGGTTGCGCGGCCCCCGCTTGGTAAATACATTCCAATCCGCTTCGTTCCGCGCTCAGGCCTGGCATGAAGCAGGGGTTGTCGCTCCGTGTCTCGCAGCATCTGGCGCTCACGCCGCAGCTGCAGCAGTCGATCCGCCTGTTGCAGCTCTCGACGCTGGAGCTGAGCCAGGAAGTCGAGCAGATGCTGGACGAAAACCCTTTTCTTGAGGTCGCTGAAGAGGCCGCGCCGCGTGAGGATTTCGGCCTGGGCCAGACGGACACGCCGGTCAGCCAGGAAACACGTGAGTTCGAATCTGCTACAGAATCGATAGCTGTTGGCGCAGACGGGACGGGGGCTACAGGCACAAACGATGCAGAACCCAGCAGCGAGGCCAAACTCGAGGAAAGCTGGGACGGCGATGGCAGTGTGGATACCGCGCCCGACGACAACGAGTGGGGCGGCGATGCGACGCCGCGCAAGAACAACAACGACGACAGTGATGTCGATGCGACCGAGCTGGCGCGCAGCCAGGAGTCATTGCAGGAGCACCTGCACCGGCAGGCGCTGTCCTTGCGGCTGTCGCCCGAAGGCAAAGCCGCGCTGTACTTCCTGATCGAGTCGCTCAATGACGACGGTTATCTTGAAGACAGCCTGGCATCGCTGGCCGCCAGTCTGGCCGGCGACGACCTCGAGCAGCTTGAGGCGGTGGAGCATGAGTTTGTTGTGGCCCTCAAGCTGCTGCACCACATGGAGCCGGCCGGCGTGGGCGCACGCGGCCTGGCCGAGTGTCTGAGCTTGCAACTGCTCGATTGCCGCAACTGCGAAGAAACCCGCGCCGCCATCGCGATGTGCCAGCAGCCGATGGAGCTGCTGGCCAAGCGCGACGTCAAGCGCCTGTCGCAGCTCTGCGGTTTTCCCGATACGGTGATCAAGGGCGCGATCGCGCTGATCGGCCGTCTGGATCCGAAGCCGGGCCGGCGTTTTGTGAACGTCGAGCGCAACCTGGTGGTGCCCGACGTGCTGGTCGTCAAGTCCGGTCGGGGCTTCAAGGTCTCGCTCAACAGCGACGTGATGCCACGCCTGCGTGTCCACGACATTTACGCCAATGCCATCAAACAGAACAAGGGCCAGGGCGGTGCGGCGCTGCAGCAGCGCCTGCAGGAAGCGCGCTGGTTCATCAAGAACATCCAGCAGCGCTTTGACACCATCCTGCGTGTCAGCAGCGCGATTGTCGAGCGCCAGAAGAATTTCTTCACCCATGGCGAACTGGCCATGCGCCCGCTGGTGCTGCGGGAAATCGCCGACGAGCTGGGGCTGCACGAATCAACCATCTCGCGCGTGACCACCGCCAAATACATGAGCACCCCTTTTGGTACCTTCGAGCTCAAGTATTTCTTCGGCTCGGCGCTGGGCACCGAAACCGGCGGCAATGCCTCGAGCACCGCCGTGCGTGCGCTGATCAAGCAGTTTGTCGCGTCGGAGAGCCTGAAAAAGCCGCTCAGCGACAACCAGATTTCCGAAATGCTGAAAGAACAAGGTATCGAGTGCGCGCGCCGCACGGTCGCCAAATACCGCGAAGCGCTGCGCATTGCGCCAGCCAACTTGCGCAAGTCGTTATGAGCCCCCACGGTCGCGCACTGCGTGTCGCTCCCTGCCCCTCCAGGGGGCCGCTGCGCCTGCGGTCTGGCAGAGCCAGTCCCGCGGCCCCTGCTTAAAAAGGCGATGGTTCATCCGCTCCCCGGCTAAACCCACAATTTATGAATCAGCTACAACTATTTTTACCTTGCGCCGCCGGCGTCGAGGAGCTGCTGGCCGCCGAGGTCAAACACATCACCGGCAGCAGCGGCAAGGCCTGGCGCGCTGGCGTGCAGGTGTCCGGCTCCTGGCGCGATGCGCTGCAGCTGAACCTGCACAGCCGGCTGGCCCAGCGCGTGTTGATTGAACTGCAGCACAACAGCTACCGCAGCGAGCAGGACCTCTACAACGCGGCCGCCGCCGTGGCCTGGGAAATCTGGTTCACGCCCAAGCAGACCTTCAAGGTCGAGATCACCGCGCAGCACAGCCCGCTGACCAGCCTGAATTTTGCCGCGCTGAAAATCAAGGACGCGATTGCCGACCGCTTCCGTGACAAATACAACGTGCGCCCCGATGTGGACACCCGCTGGCCCGACGTGCGCATTTACGCGCACCTGACCACCGACACCGTGACGCTGTACATCGACACCTCGGGTGAGCCGCTGTTCAAGCGTGGCTGGCGCGAGGACAAGGGCGATGCACCGCTCAAGGAAACCCTGGCCGCCGCCATGCTGGCTGCCAGCGGCTGGAGCGGCGACAACGGCCTGTGCAAGCAGGGTGTGCCCTTGTACGACCCGTGTTGCGGCTCCGGCACGATCGTGATCGAGGCGGCGCAAGTCGCGCGCAACATCGCTGCCGGCATGGGTCGACGTTTTGCGTTTGAGAAATTTGTACCCTTCCAGTCGCATGTCTGGGAAGGTCTGCTGGACCAGGCCGAAGCCGCGATTACCCCGCCGACCGCGCAGGTGTTCGGCAGCGACGTGTCTTTCCGCATGGTTGATTTTGCGCAGCGCAATGCCGAGCGCGCCGGCGTGGCCGACGTGGTGCAGCTACGCGGCGGCGACGCGCTGCAGCGTATGCCGCCCGCACCTTCTGGCGTCATGCTGGTCAACCCGCCTTACGGCGAGCGCATCGACGTGGCCGGGGTCGCCGGCATCCCCTCGGTGCAGGGCCGCGACCAGCGCCGTTCTGTGCAGTTTCAGGGTGCAGCCATCGACGAGTTCGGCCAGCCGCTGGCGCGTGACCCGGGCGACGACCGCGATGACTTTGCCCCCACCCCTGCGCGCGACCGTGGCGCCAACCCCAGCCGTGAACAGGCAGTGACTGACAGCGGCGAGCAGGTCGCCGACTTCTTTCCGCAACTGGCCAGCCACTGGAAGAAAAACTACGCCGGCTGGACTGCCCATGTGCTCACACCCGACATGAAGTTGCCGCAAAAAATGCGCCTGAAGGAATCGCGCCGCGTGCCGTTGTGGAACGGCCCCATCGAATGCCGTCTCTTCCGCTTCGACATGGTGGCTGGCTCGGCGCGCGAGAAAAAGCCCGTCGCCGCCTCCTGAGTTGCGCCTGATGGAGATACAGCAGCCGCAGGCCGGCGACCGCGTGGTGCTGGACACCAACATCGTGCTGGACCTGTTTGTCTTCAACGATGTCGCCACGGCGCCGCTCCAGCAGGCTTTGCAGGACGGCACGCTGGACTGGATCAGCACGCAGTCCATGCGCGCTGAACTCGAACGTGTGCTGGCCTACCCGCAGATTGTTCCGCGCCTGGCTTTCTACCAGCTCACCGCCGGCGACGTCCTGACCGCCTTTGACCAGCACGCGCGCATGGTGGAAGCCGCCGTCAGGGCCCCAGTGAGCTGCAGCGATGCCGACGACCAGATCTTCATCGACCTCGCGGTCGCGCACCAGGCTTGGCTGCTGAGCAAGGACCTGGCCGTGCTTTCCATGCAAAAACGGCTACTGGCCCTTGGTACACGGGCGCAGACAGCTATCAAAAGTGTAGCGATTTAAGATTCACTCCGCGGCCGGGGCCAGTTCGCCGGTGCTCGACACCTTGTCGTCGGGCTTGCTGACGGCAAAGCTGTGGGCGCTGGCCAGCGGCCAGTAGAGTTTGAAAACCTGATGCTGACTCTCGAGGTCGGTCAGCAGCGAGCCTTCCTTCACCCGCATCACCAGATTCGACAGCAGGCGCACCTCGGTGTCGTTGATGCGGCGCACGATGTGGTGCGCGCTCACGTCGTCAGTGTGCTTCAGGCCAGCGGCTTCCAGCAGCTCCTTGAGGGCCTTCAGCGTGCTCTGGTGGTAGCGCCAGACGCGCTCGGCCTTGTCGGGCACCACCAGCGCCTGCTGGCGCGCCGGGTCCTGCGTGGTCACGCCGGTCGGGCAGTTGCCGGTGTGGCAGGTCTGCGCCTGGATGCAGCCCAGCGCAAACATGAAGGCGCGGCCCGAGTTGCACCAGTCGGCGCCCAACGCCATCATGCGCGTGATGTCAAACGCGCTGATGACCTTGCCGGCGCAGCCCACGCTGATCTTGTCGCGCAGGCCCACGCCCAGCAGCGTGTTGTGCACCAGCAGCAGGCCTTCCTGCACCGGCGCACCGACGTGGTCGGTGAACTCCAGCGGCGCGGCGCCAGTGCCGCCCTCGGCGCCATCGACCACGATGAAGTCCGGCGTGATGCCGGTTTCCAGCATGGCCTTGACCATGGCAAACCACTCCCACGGGTGGCCGATGCAGAACTTGAAGCCGGTCGGTTTGCCGCCGGACAGTTCCCGCAGGCGCGCGATGAACTGCATCATCTCCACCGGCGTCGAAAAAGCACTGTGGGAGGACGGCGACACGCAGTCCTGGCCAATGGGCACGCCGCGCGCAGCGGCAATCTCGGCCGTGACCTTGGCGCCCGGCAAGATGCCGCCGTGGCCCGGCTTGGCGCCCTGGCTCAGCTTGAGTTCGATCAGCCTGACCTGCGGGTCGGAGGCACTCGCCGCAAATTTTTCGGCGCAGAAGCTTCCGTCCTCATTGCGGCAGCCGAAGTAGCCTGAGCCGATCTCCCAGATCAAATCGCCGCCATGCACGCGGTGGTGCTGCGAGATCGATCCCTCCCCGGTGTCGTGCGCAAAACCGCCTTTTTGCGCGCCGCTGTTCAGCGCCAGGATGGCGTTGGCCGACAGCGCACCGAAACTCATGGCCGAGATGTTGAAGATGCTGGCGCTGTAGGGCTGGGCGCAGTCCGGACCGATGGTGATGCGGAAGTCGTGCGAGGCGATGTGGGTCGGCTGCACCGAATGGTTGATCCACTCATAACCGTGTTTGCTGACGTCGAGCTGCGTGCCGAAGGGCCGGTTGTCCAGCTCACCCTTGGCGCGCTGGTAAACCAGCGAACGCTGCGCGCGCGAAAACGGTACGGCCTCCGAATCGCTTTCAATGAAGTACTGGCGTATTTCGGGGCGGATGAATTCCAGCAAAAAGCGCAGATGGCCGATCACGGGGTAGTTGCGCAGGATGGAGCTCGGCGTCTGCCGCAGATCGCGGATGCCCAGGCCCAGCAGGGTCGCGCTCACCCCCAACACGATCCAGCCTCTGCCGCCGGACAGCAAACTTGCGCTGGCAAGCAGCGCGCCGAGCAGGCACAGCCCCATGACGGCATAACGGACGGGAAACACGGCTTTGATTTTGTGCAGCATGCGGGGCTTTCGGTCGGGCGATGGCGGCGGGGAAGGGCTGCGCCGACGGCAGATACACTTTGGCTCTCCTCCTATCATAAGAGCGCCGAGAGACGCTCAGCCTGTTGTTCCATGAAGCCCATTCCGCCCACCGATCCGACCCTGCCCTCCGTGTCTTCCGCGCCCGAGGGCGGCTGGATGGAGATGGAAGATTTCGACGCACTCGACGACATCCTCGACGACTTGCGCACGCGTTACGACGAGACGCCGCAATGGGAGTTCTGCGAAGGTTTCATGGCCGCCGTAATCTGCTCGCGCCGGCCCATCACGGCCGAAGAATATCTGTCGGTTTTACTGGCCATTCCTGCCGAGGGCGAAACGCCCGACGAGGAAAGTGGCTCGTTTGCCAGCTCGGCGCAGCGGGAACAGTTCCTTGCGCTGTGGGACCGGCGCTGGAACGAGGTCGCCACCGCGCTGGACGCCCGCGTGGACACGCTGGAAGACGACAACTGCTATCACCCCGAAGTGATGGACGTGCGAAGCGCCGTCGCCGGCATGCCGCCCGAGGAACAGGCCGCCTTCAAGGGCGAGGACCTGCCGGCCTTTGCCCAGGTCTGGGCGCTGGGCTTCATGTTCGCGGTCGAAAGCTGGCCCGACGAGTGGGCCGCCCCGCGCGACAAGGACGCCGCCCAGTGGCTGGACGACGCACTGCAGGCTATCGTCGCGATGACCGAAGACGACACCGGCAAGCCGGAAGTCTCACCACTGAGCGAGGACGGCGCCCCCAGCACCAGCATCGCCCGCCTCAATGCTTTCGGTGACGCGATCTGGGCGGTCTATGACCTGCGCGAACTGTGGAAAACCATGGGCCCGAAAGTCGAAACAATTCGCAAGGAAGCGGAGCCGGGGCGTAATGATTTATGCCCGTGTGGCAGCGGGAAGAAATACAAGAAGTGTCATGGTGCGAGGTGAGGTTTGACGTTTGAATTGGGCATCACTGACGGGCATGCTCATGAAAGGGGGTTGTCAGATTTTCTGTGTGTGAGGCGTTTCGGTGAATTGTCTAATTCCTGATTTTCTCAATCTCTGAAGTCCCCTGCCAGGCCGCCGGAGGCGCCCCGGTAGAAGCGCACTCATGATCAACCCGATCTCGTTGCTGCCTGCGTGAATCGCTCATCGTAGAGGATCGCAAACTGGTTCATCGCCTCCTTCCAGTTGTGCGCCGCACGGCCCCAGTCGGCCGTGATGTTTCTCAGTGCCAGCCAGATCAGCTTGGTGGCCGCGTCGTCACTGGGGAAGTGCCCGCGCGTCTTGATGATCTTTCTGCGCTGCGCGTTGACGCTCTCGATGGCGTTGGTCGTGTAGATCACGCGGCGCACCGCCGGCGGGAACGCAAAGAACGGAATCACCTTGTCCCACGCTCGCCGCCAAGCGGCCGCCACCGTGGGGAACTTGCGCCCCCACGGGCCTTGCTCAAAGGCATCCAGCTCGGCCTGTGCAGCCTCGGCGCTTGCGGCCGTGTAGATCGGCTTGATCGCCGCTGCCAGCACCTTTGCGGTCCTTCCAGCTGGCGTAGTCCAGGCTGTTGCGAATGAGGTGCACGATGCACGTCTGCAGCGTCGTGGCCGGGAACACCGCGCCCAGCGCCCCTGGCATGCCTTTGAGCCCGTCGGTGACGGCAATCAGGATGTCGTTCACGCCGCGCGTCTTCAGGTCGTTGAACACCTTCATCCAGAATTTGGCGCCCTCGGTGTTCTCGATCCACAGCCCCAGGATGTCGCGCGTTCCATCGGGCAGCACGCCCAGCGCCAGATAGACCGCCTTCTTGCGCACCACCGCTTCCTCGCGAATCTTCACCCGCAGCGCGTCAAAGAACACCACCGGGTACATGGCTTCCAGCGGACGCGACTGTCAGGCAGCGACCTCGCCCATCACCGCGTCGGTCACGCTGCTGATGAGATCGGGCGAGACATCCACCGCGTACATATCGGCCAGGAAGCCCTGGATCTCGCGCACGGTCATGCCGCGCGCGTACATGGCTAGATCCAAGTCGTCAAAGCCGGTGAAGCGCCGCTCGTGCTTGCCGATCAGCTGCGGCTCAAAGCTGGCGTGCCGGTCGCGCGGCACTTCGATGTCCAGCGCCCCGGTGTCGGTCAACACGGTCTTGCCACTCTTGCCGTTGCGATGGTTGGTGGTGCCCGCCGGCTTGGCCTCACCTGCCTTGTAGCCCAGGTGATGGCTCATCTCGGCGCCCAGCGCTTTTTCCATGAAGGCCTTCTTGAAGCCCTTGAATATTTCCTCGAACTGCGCCGGCGTGACCGGGCCGGGTATCAGCTGCTCCAAAAGCTCAGCCGGGATTTGCAGCTTCGCTGCCTTTGGCGCCGCAGCGCCCGATTTCGTCTTGCTTGGCATTCATGCTCCTTGTGGTCATGTTATGCCTCACACACAAAATTTCTGACGCCCTCCTGTTGCAATGCAAGACCTGACCCCATTCCCGTGACCCCATTCCCGAACCTCTTTTCCATCATGACGATCCGATCAGTGCAGTAACTCCGAAAATACAAAAAGCTGGCCGGCAATCAACGCACCTAAGGCAATGCCGCCAAAACAAAGTCTCTCCCACTCAGGACTGTCATTGTTTACCCAAAATCTGACAAACAAAGAGGGCTTGCTTCGAATACGGTTGCCCCAATAAATGGTTCCAATGAACTGCAGCAAAAGTCCACCAATTGACTCTTTAATTCCATCGGCACCGCCCACAACTAACGTCATCACAAGTGACGCGATGAACACACCCCAGACTGCAATCGAACAGTACGGTATGCAGCTTCGCAAGCTAAGCATCAATCACCTCTGCAATCAAGCTTGGGCTATGCTGGATCAAAAAAACGTTGCCAGGTGGCTTGCGTGATTTCGGGAGCGAGTGCAGTCGCGCCCTGACGACCGTAGAAGGCGTTGTAGCCGTCCCACAGTGGTTCCAGGCTGCAAAGTCGGCTTGCTTGATCGAGCGGACGAGAGTCAAGGGGTGCTCCGGTGTTATGGGGCCGCGCCTACATAGACGCAGGCAAGCCATTGCCTGAAGGCTGGCAGGTGCGCGGCGGGGGGTGGGCCGCAGCACACCCTGTTCCTGCAACAGAGATGAGTTTAATGGGGGCGACGCGTTGTCGCCCACGATTTCGACATGTCCCGCATTGACCTGAAAACGCCGCGACTATGCGTCGACGGCAAGACGTTGCATGCAAGGCGGTGGCTCGTAAGACATGGATGGATTTTTGTCACGAGGGCGCGGGGTTGCCGAAAAACTGCAACAGTGCGAGGGCTGTCTCCTGCGGCAGTTCTTCCGGGATGAAATGCCCAGCTGGCAGCAATTGGCCGCTGACAATACCGGCGCACTGCGCCTGCCACAGGGCCAGGGGGTCGAACAGCTTGTGCACCACACCACGTTCGCCCCACAGAACGTGCGTGTCGCAGGCAATCTTCTCGCCGCGGGCCCGGCTCTCGCGGTCGTGCACCAGGTCGATGCCGGCACTGGCGCGGTAGTCCTCGCAGGCGGCGTGGATGGCTTCGGGCGTGCAGAAGCAGCGTTCGTATTCGCGCAGGGCCTCGGCCTCGATGTAGCTCAGCCCCCCTGCGCCCCACCCGCCAAGCTTGGCATGCAGGTAGGCCAGCGGGTTGCCGCCAATCATGGTCTCGGGCAGCGGGTTGGGCTGGATCAGGTGGAACCAGTGGTAGTAGGCGGTGGCAAAGCGCATGTCGGTGGCGTTGTACATGTCCAGCGTGGGTGCAATGTCGATCAGGCACAGCTTGCGCACCCGGCCGGAGTGGTCCAGCGCCAGCCGGTGCGCCACGCGGCCGCCCCGGTCGTGGCCGCAGACATCGAAGCGGTTCAGGCCCAGCGCATCCATCACGGCCAGCGCATCAGCGGCCATGTTGCGCTTGCTGTAGTTGCTGTGGTCGGGCAGGCCGGCCACCTTGGATGAGTCGCCATAGCCGCGCAGGTCCGGCAGCACCAGAAGGAACCGAGCTTTCAGCGCCTGCACCACGCGGTGCCACATGACATGGCTTTGCGGAAAGCCGTGCAGCAGCAGCAGCGCCGGGCCCTGCGCATTGCCGCCAAACCGCGCAAAAATGGAGGTCCCGTTGACTTCGAAGTCGCGCGCTTCAAAACCTTCAAACCAGTGGTCAGGCAGGGTCGAGGCCATGGTGCGTCCTTGTGCTGCGGTTCATGGCCGGCTGGCCAAATACTTCTTGAGGTTGGTGGCGGCGGTCGCGCGCACCTTGCTTTTGAGAAACGGCGACCAGCCCAGCAACAGACCCGGCGCGCCCAGCGCCTGGCGCGACCAGGCCCAGAAATCAAAGTTGTCGCGCTGGGTTTTGATCAAGCCTGCACTGTCGAAAGTGAAGTGGCTGTCGATCACGTTGTGCACCATGCGGCCGGTGGCGCTGAAGCGGTAGTCGGCCTCCCAGTGCGCCTGCCCTGTGGCCGCTTCGGCTGCGACGCCGCTGTACTCCAGCCTCCAGACATCGCGCCCTTTCGCCTTGGTAGCGTCGCACAGCATGTGCCACATGCCCGTGACCTCGCGGTGGCCGCGCAGGGAGAACACCTCGTCATCAAAACTCGCATCAGGCGAGTAACTCCGGGCCATGGTGACCGAGTCCAGCCGTGCAAAGGCACCGTAGAGCATTTCAAGGGTTTGCTGGCTGGCGTGCATAAGCGCTTTCGGAAGTGACCGGGGGG
>NZ_JACDDD010000063.1 GCF_013817205.1 Polaromonas sp. | reverse complement strand
CAAAATCGATCCGTTCTTGCGTACACTTTGGCATTGGCAGTCCCCGGTTGCAATTGACATCGAACACCAATGACAACGCGCTTCGGCACGGGGCTGCCGACTCCTGCTAATGAAATATCCGGGCTAGAAGCCAGCGGGCCCGCCCTGCCCGAGCGTGACGCCGGCGTGTTCGACCTGGACTTTGCACTGCGCTATGAGCCCAACGACCAGTCGATTCGCGCGCACCAGCTGAAGGTCAACACTTTGCGCTTTTCGGGCATGCCGCCGCGCCAGACCGAGCTGCTGACAGCGTACGGGCCGGCGCTGGCCGAGCAGTTGCTGCGCGACGTGCTGCTGCACCAGTTGCGCCCGCAAGACCTGATGCTGGCCGACGGACGGGGGCTGGAGCCCGGCAAGATCACGGTCACCACGCGCGGGCTGGTCATAGCGTTTGTGTCGAAGAAGGTGCACTGAGTGCCTAGGAGCCTGTCGGACTTGGGAATCGTCGGCTGCAACCTTCGCTCGTCATCCCGGGCTCGATCCGGGATCCATGCACGCGATCTACTATTGCTACCCTATTTATAGCTGCCGACGCCCATATTTACTGGGCTGGAACCTGATTTCGTGCTTAACTTTTGCCTGCCGCAATCTCACCCACCCACTGCGCGTTGCAGCGCAGCACGCGCCAGCAGGCGTGTGGAGTCCAGCGTGGGCAGCGGGGCGTTGGCGTCGTTGATGATCAACGGAATCTCGGTGCAGCCCAGTACCACGGCGTCGCAGCCTTCGCTTTTCATTCTTGCCATTACGCGCTGAAAGCTGGCTACGGCTTCAGGCTTGAAGATGCCGCACACCAGCTCGTCCATGATGATGCGGCCCAGGTCGTCGCGCTCAGCGTCGCTCGGGCGCATGTACTGCAGCCCGCGCGCGCTGAGCTTTTCCGGGTAAACCTCGCTGGCTACCAGCCAGCGCGTGCCGGTGATGCCGATGCGCTGAAAGCCGCGCCTGGCGGCCTCGTCTGCCACCACCTCGGCAATGTGCAGCCAGGGCAGCGGCGAGCGCGGCGCCACGTAGGCAAAGGCCTGGTGGATGGTGTTGTCTGGGCAAATCAAAAAATCTGCGCCTGCTGCAGCCAGCTTGTGCGCAGACGCCAGCATGAGCTCACCCACGCCATCCATGTCGCCGTGCTCCAGGCAGTGTACGTAGCTGGCCAGTGAGGGCGTGTGCATGGACACCTCCGGGTGCGCGTGCGGGCCAAGCAGTGGCGCACCTTCGGCGCAGATGGTGCGATAACAAAGCGCTGCGCCTTCCGCAGAGCAGCCGACGATTCCAATGTGCTGGGGCATGACGATGGGTTCCTTCGGCAGTGGTTTTACAACAAGTTCCGCGCCGCTGCCCGGCTGCGGGCTTTGGCTGCGCCACCAGCCGGGCAAAGCCGGCTATGCTGGTGTTTTGGCTTCAGGCGGCGGGCTGCAAAATGATGACCACTCTTCTCACCATCGCACTTTTGCATTGGGTTGTGCTCGTCACGCCGGGCGCCAATGTGCTGGTCATCTCCCAGCTGGCGGCGGGCGGCCAGCGCCGAAGTGCGCTCTACGTCGGCTTCGGTGTGACCACCGTCGCGGTCACCTGGGCCTTGCTGGCCATTCTTGGCGTCAACGCCGTGTTCGCGGCCATGCCTGGGCTGCGTTTTGCGCTGCAGGTGGCTGGTGGCATTTATCTTTGCTACGTGGCGGTGCGGTTGTGGCGCTCGGGCGCATCGGCTGGCGGGCAAGCGGCTGACATGCTGGCGCCTTATGCAGCCTTCCGGCTGGGCTTTCTCACCAACATCATGAACCCCAAGTCGGCGCTGTTCTTCGGCAGCGTTTTTGCGACCGCCCTACCGCAACACCCCAGCACCTCTTTGCTGGCCTGGGCCGTGGGCCTGGTGTTTCTGAACTCTCTGGGCTGGCACATCTTTTTGGCCTCACGTTTTCGCATCCGCGCGTGCAAGCGGGTCACGCGCGCCAGCGCCAGCGGCTGAACCGCATGGCCGGAGCCATCGTGGGTGCGTTGGGGCTGCGGCTGTTGCTAGTCACTGCCAGCGAGATCAAGGCGCGCTGAGCAGTGCGCTGACCCTGATTCACTATTGCTCTCAATTTTGTAGCTGCTGGCGCCCAAATAATAAGGGCTACAGCCCGATTTGACCTATATATTTTTAGGTCAAAGTCCTTTTTCCACCATGTCCAGCAGGCGCTGGCCGACCTGCTCCATCTGCGGGCCGATCACCGGGGCCAGCGGGCCGTCCACCACCAGCATGGCCAGGCCGTGGACTGCCGACCAGGCGAGGAATTCAGCGCCGGGCCGGCGCTCGGGGGGCATCACGCCTGCGGCGACCAGCTTGTCGAGCGCAGCGCCCAGCAGCTCGAAGGGGTTAAGCCCGCCAGGACCGGCCGTCGGGGCCTCGTGCGTGGCCTGAATCAGCACGTCGGAGCGGGCAAAGGCCGTGCGGAACAGCCCCGTCTCAAGCAGCGCAAACCGCAGGTAGCCGCTGCCGACGGCCCGCACGCTGGCGCGGGCAAGGTCGGCCGGCGGCAAGTCCGGCGGGAGGGTGGCCAGCTCGGCCTCCATGGCGGCAGCCACTGCCGACAGCGCGGCGGCCCGCACCGCCTGCAGCAGCGCGTCGCGGCCGGCAAAGTGGCGGTAGGCGGCATTCGGCGCCACCCCGGCCCGGCGCGTGGCTTCGCGCAGCACCACGGCGTCGGGCCCACCCTTGCGCGCCAGCTCGATCCCGGCTTCCAGCAGTACGCGCCGCAGGTCACCATGGCGGTAGGTGCTGCGGACTGCGGGCGCTGCCGAGGGTGCGGTGGGGGTGTTCATGGTTTGTTACATTTAAATGTGGACAGTGTCCATTATCTTTGATATTCTCTTGTGGACGATGTACACAATAGTCTTGTTCTTTGAGCTGGGACAAGAGACTCAAAAAGGTGCCGGCCCGCAGGCATCTACAAGGAGAAACAATCATGCAGAAAGTCACGACCTTCCTGACTTTCAAGGACCAGGCCGAAGACGCGCTGAAGTTCTACACCTCGGTGTTCAGGAATGCCAAGGCCGGCGAAACCCAGCGCTACGGCGAGGGTGCGCCGTGCCCCAAGGGGATGTTCATGACTGGCAGCTTCGAGATCGCCGGCCAGATTTTCTTCGTGCTCAATGCAGGCCAGGACTTCGGCTTTGCCCCCGGCATGTCGCTGATGGTAGATTGCCCGACCCAGGACGAGGTCGATGAACTCTGGGACAGCCTGTCCGAAGGCGGCAGCGTGCAGGCCTGCGGGTGGCTGACAGACAAGTTCGGCGTGTCCTGGCAAATTGTGCCCAGCGTGTTGCGCACTGTGCTGGCCGACAAGGACCCGCGCAAAGTCGAACATGTCATGAAAGTCATGATGCAGATGATCAAGTTGGACGGCACAAAGCTGCAGCAGGCGTACGACGCCATCAGTTCAACTAAACCACTGAAGAAAGGGAGCATTTCATGAATGTTCAAACCCATGTGACCAATACACGGGAAGCGTTATGTCATCTTTAAAGCACAGTTTCACCGAGCAAGCTAAACACGCAACACTTGTCTTTGAAAGAGAAATACCTTCGGCTGTCAGTGAGGTCTTCGATGCTTTCGCAAGTGCAAAAATTCGCTCCGAGTGGGGAGCACCATCTGACACGGCGGTCATCATTTACGACACAGAGAACTTCAGCGAGGGCGGCTTCGATCGCTATCGATGCGGTTCCAAACAGAACCCCAACATACACGGCACGACACACTACCTGGAGATCATCAAAAACAACCGCATCGTATCCACCGAAACCATCGTGATGGAGGGCAAGCGGCTGTGTGCCTCATTGACGACCTTGGAACTTGAACAAACCGGAAAGACCACACGTTTGTTAAGCACAACGCAGGTTGCGTCATTCGTTGGGGACAGCATGATCAAGGGTCACGAAGATGGTCATAACAGTTCATTCACTAACCTTGTACGCTACTTTTCAGATCGTCAACAGGCCTAACAATACACCCGCCGACGCTGAAGAGGTGCACAAGGCCACGCAAGGTTTCATGCGTTTTGCCGTCGCGCTGGCAGCCCACCCCCGCGGCCGATTTTTCCAACCCATCCACTCCCACGAGAATTTGCGCAGGCGGGGTGTTCATCTGTTAAAAAAATGGCTGTGTACGCAGTCACCACTTGCAAGGAAAGAAACATGCACAAAATTACCACCTTCCTGACCTTCAAGGACCAGGCGGAGGACGCGTTGAAGTTCTACACCTCGGTGTTCAGCAACGCCAAAACCGGCGAGACACAGCGTTATGGTGCCGGTGCGCCTTGCCCAAAGGGCAGCTTCATGGTCAAGCTGGACGACCCCAAGCTGCAGCAGGCCTATGAAGAGGCCGGAGGGCCGGCATGAAGCTTTATTACTTCGACGTGCTCAACCCGCGCAAGGTCTGCGCGCTGGCACGCCACCTGGCGCTGCCGGTTGAGTTTGTCCACGTAAACCTGGGCAAGGGTGAGCACAAGACGCCGGCCTTCCTCGCCATGAACCCGAATGGCAAGGTGCCGGTGCTGGTGGACGGCGAAACCACGCTTTGGGAATCCAACGCGATCATGTGTTACCTGGCGCGCAAGGCTGGCTCCGACCTGTGGCCGACAGACGCGCGCCAGTTCGAGGTGTTGCGCTGGCTGATGTGGGACGCGACTGAATTTGCCCCCAAGGCCGGCACGCTGTACTTCGAGCACATCATCAAGTCGCGGTTCGGCATGGGCGGGCCCGACCTGGCAGAGGTGCAGAAAGCCACCGAAGGTTTCTTGCGTTTTGCCGCAGTGCTGGAAGCGCATCTGCGCGGCCGCAGCTACCTGGTGGGGGAAGCCCTGAGTGTTGCGGACTTTGCCGTGGCCATCACGCTGCCTTATGCGCAGCAGGCGCAGTTGCCGCTGGAATCCTTTCCCGAAATCCGGCGCTGGCATGCACAACTGAATGCGCTGCCCGCATGGCGCGAGCCCTTTCCTGAACTGGCCGGGACGGCCGCTCTGGCAAAGGCTGCGTGAGCCCATGGTGACCGAGACCTTGCGACTTTATGCTGGGCTGCGGCGCCACTTTGATTTTTTCAACCCCATCCACTACCAGGAGAATTTGATGCAAGTACAAGCCTATCTTTCCTTTGAAGGCCGCTGCGAAGAGGCGCTGGAGTTCTACAAAAAGAACGCCGGCGCCGAAGTGACCACATTGATGCGCTGGAGTGAGAGCCCTGACCCGGACATGAAGGGGGCGCCCGGCTACGAGAAAAAGATCATGCATGCCGCTTTCAAGATTGGCGACACCACCCTGATGGCGGACGACGGCATGGGGCCAGGAACTGCCGAATTCAAAGGCGTCACGCTGGCGCTGAGTGCAAGCAGCGACGCGGAGACAAAACGCCTGTTTGACGCGCTGTCCGAAGGTGGCAGCGTACAGATGCCCTTGACCAAAACCTTCTGGACCTCCTCTTTCGGCATGCTGCGCGACAGGTTTGGTGTGGCGTGGATGGTCATGACCGAAGTGTCGGCCTGATTGTGTAAGCACCGCCGTGATTCAGACCCGAAATGGAAGTTGTCATTGCGGTGCGGTCAGGTTTTCATGCGACATCGACCTCGCGCCAGCAGGCCAACGCTCACCTCAGATCCGGCCCGGCCCGTGGTTCGCATCCACATTGCGCTGCAACTGCTCGTTTTGCGGCAAGACCCGCATGTGGAAGAACCACGTCCCGTCCGAAGCTTTCCGGCTGCTTCAAGGCGCAGAAAACCTGAGCCACTACCGCTTCGGAGAAGGCTCGATCGACCACACTTTTTGCAGGACTTGCGGCGTCTACGCTTTCGTCAGCGCCAGCGAACCTGTCATGGGCGGCGACTTTTTTTGCGTGAATGTCGCGTGCCTGGACGAGGTGGATCCCCATGAGCTGGCTGCCGCGCCAATCAGTTATGAAGACGGCGCACACGACGATTGGGCCAATCCGCCCCCCATAACCGGCTACCTGTGAGCCGCCGGACACCGAATTAGCAACCCAAGGAGACTATTCATGATGGACGCGAAACCCCAACCGGAACACGCTTGGCTGCAGCAGATGCTGGGCGACTGGACCATGGTCGGTGAATGCGACATGGGCCCCGACCAGCCCGCCAGCCGGACCAACGGCAAGGAACACGTGCGCGCCATGGGCGACTTTTTTGTGGTCTGCGAAGGCGAGGGCGGAATGCCCGGTGGCGAGGACACCGGCTACATGCTGATGACGCTGGGTTATGACATCGCCAACAAAAAATTTGTCGGCAGCTGGGCCGGCTCCATGGGGCCGGCCATGTTTTTCTACGACGGCCAGCTCGACGCCGCGCAGAAAGTGCTGACGCTGGACACCGAAGGCCCGAGCTTCACCGGCGACGGCACAACGGCGCGCTACCAGGATGTCATCACCATCAAGAGCAAGGACGAGCGCACGCTGCATTCGCAGACCCTGCAGCCGGACGGCAGCTGGAAACGTTTCATGACGGCGACCTACCTGCGCGTGAAGTAAGAGGGGAGATGCCATGAGCGCGACACAAACACTCAGGCCAGCAAAAGAGCTGGCCCAAAAAAACGGGATTCGCTTTCCCAACGAGAGCCCGGACTACCGGCGCGCGCGCGACGCGCTGCTGGCCGAAGAGATCGAGCTGCGGCGCCATATCGAACGCGTGGCGCAGCAGCGGCGCGAGTTGCCACCGGGCGGCGTCTTGCCGAAAGATTATGAGCTGGTGGGCGAACACGGCCCGGTGAAATTTTCCGAGCTGTTTGCAGGCAAGCAGACGCTGGTGGTTTACAGCTACATGTTCGGGCCCCAGCGCAAGCAGCCCTGCCCGATGTGCACCTCGCTGCTGTCGGCCTGGGACGGCGAAGCCGAGGACCTGATGCAGCGCGTCGGACTGGCAGTGGTGGCGCGCTCACCGATAGAGCGCCTGCTGGCATTCAAAAAAGAACGCGGCTGGAAGCACCTGAAGCTGTATTCGGATGTGAGCGGCGACTACACACGCGACTATGTGAGCGCGGACGACGCGGATGAGCCGGCCTTCAATATTTTCACCCGGCGCGACGGCAAGCTGCGGCATTTCTGGAGCGGCGAGATGGGCATGGCCACCGCCGACCCCGGCCAGGACCCGCGCGGCGCGCCTGACCTGATGCCACTGTGGACCCTGCTGGACAGCACGCCCGAAGGCCGCGGCCAGGACTGGTACCCAGAGCTCAGTTATCCCCAGCCCTGACACCCGGTCCGAGGCCAGGGAAATCAGCGGCACACTGTCGACAAGTTCGGCGTCAGCAGCATTCACGCGATCCAGTTACAGTGGCGCAGATTGGCGCGGCTTCATCGCGCCAACATCAACCGGAACTCCGATTTGCCAGACATTATTTCCATAGAACAGCTCAGCAAGGTGTATGCCTCGGGCTTCGAAGCCCTCAAATCAGTCGACCTCACCATCCGCCGCGGCGAAATTTTCGCGCTGCTCGGGCCCAACGGCGCCGGCAAGACCACGCTGATCAACATCGTCTGCGGCATCGTCAAGCCCAGTTCGGGCCGCGTGCTGGCCGACGGGCACGACATCGTGCGGGACTACCGCGCGGCGCGCGCCAAGATCGGCCTGGTGCCGCAGGAACTCTCGACTGACGCCTTTGAAACAGTCTGGTCCACCGTGAGCTTCAGCCGTGGCCTGTTCGGCAAGCCGGCCAACCCGACGTATATCGAGAAGGTGCTGCGCGACCTGTCGCTGTGGGACAAGAAAGACAGCAAGATCATGACGCTGTCGGGCGGCATGAAACGCCGCGTGCTGATCGCCAAGGCGTTGTCGCACGAACCGCAAATCCTGTTTCTAGACGAGCCGACCGCCGGCGTGGACGTCGAGCTGCGCCAGGGCATGTGGCAGATGGTGCGCAAGCTGCAGGACAGCGGGGTCACCATCATCCTGACCACCCATTACATCGAAGAAGCCGAGGAAATGGCCGACCGCATCGGCGTGATCAGCAAGGGGCAGCTCATCGTGGTGGAAGACAAGGACGTGCTGATGCGCAAGCTGGGCAAAAAGCAACTCACCCTGCAGCTGCGCGCACCTCTGGTGGCCGTGCCGCAAGCGCTGGCGGAGTTGCCGCTGGAGCTGGCCGAGGGCGGCAGCACGCTGGTCTATACCTTTGACACGCAGCAGGAAGAAACCGGCATCGGCGAACTGCTCAAGCGGCTGGCCGCGCTGGGCATCGACTTCAAGGACCTGCAGTCGAGCGAAAGCTCGCTCGAGGATATCTTCGTCAGCCTGGTTCACACCCCGCCACCGCTCGCGCAGGCAGGCCAAACCGTGCAGAAGGACACCGCATGAACTGGCAGGCTATACGCGCAATTTATCGCTTTGAGATGGCGCGCACCTTCCGCACCTTGATGCAGTCGATTGCCTCGCCGGTGATCTCGACCTCGCTGTACTTCGTGGTGTTCGGCGCGGCCATCGGCTCGCGAATGGGCGACATCGACGGCATCAGTTATGGCGCTTTCATCATTCCCGGCCTGATCATGCTGTCGCTGCTCAACGAAAGCATCTCCAACTCGGCCTTCGGCATCTACATGCCCAAGTGGTCGGGCACGATTTACGAGCTGCTGTCGGCGCCTGTGTCGGCCATGGAGGTGGTCATGGGGTATGTGGGCGCGGCGGCCAGCAAGTCCGTGCTGCTGGGCCTCTTGATCCTGTTGACTGCGCGCCTCTTTGTGCCCTACAGCATCGCGCACCCGTTCTGGATGTTGTGCTTTCTGCTGCTGACGGCAGTGACCTTCAGCCTGTTTGGCTTCATCATTGGCCTGTGGGCTGACAACTTCCAGAAGCTGCAGATCGTGCCGCTGATGATCGTCACCCCGCTGACCTTTCTCGGGGGGGCGTTTTACTCGATCAACATGCTGCCGCCGCTGTGGCAAAAGATTGCGCTGTTCAACCCGGTCGTTTATTTGATCAGCGGATTCCGCTGGAGCTTTTACGGCGTGGCCGATGTCAATGTCGGCATCAGCGTCGCGGCCATTCTGGGCTTTTTGGCCCTGTGCCTGACAGCCATCTGGTGGATCTTCCGCACGGGCTGGAAACTCAAGGCCTGAGCTGGAGCGCGCAAACGACAAAAAAGCGCCAGTCACCGAAGTGACTGGCGCTTTTTTTTGCGCTCGGCACCGTCCGAAGACGGCTCCGGATGCTAAAGCTTACTTGGCAGGAACAACAATCACGGTGTCGCCAGTTGCGCCCTTGGCACCGGTTGAGCCGGTTGAGCCGGTTGAACCTGTAGCGCCCGTGGCACCCGTTGCGCCAGTGGCACCCGTTGCGCCGCCGCTAGGACCTGTGGCGCCGGTGGAACCAGTAGAACCCGTCGATCCGGTAGCGCCGGTGGCACCCGTGTAGCCCGTCGAGCCTGTGGAACCCGTCGAACCGGTGGAACCAGTGGAACCGGCCGTGCCAGTTGCGCCAGCAGGGCCGGCCGGGCCAGGAACAGTCACCACGGCCGGAGTGGGCGTGACAACAGTGCGTTCGCAGGCGGTCAGGCCCAGAGTGGCGATCATGGCGGCGAGAAGGATGGAATATTTCATGGGAAACCCTTTGGGAATGTAAGCAAACAAATGAGCGCGGAAGTGTGCGCAGGCAATATTACTGCCTCGGCCATGAACTGCCTAAAAAAATTTCTGGGTAGACAAAGGACGAACATTGAAGATAGGCGATGTGTCGTCAGGTCGCTGTAGGACGCCTACACCGCCGTCTGTCCGGAATCGGCAACATCGCCACCGGCCAGCCCTTGAAAAGCAGGCTGCGAAAGCACAACTGTGCTGATCGAATCACCCACGCCCGAAAGCCAACGCCGACATGGGGCCGGCCGCCTCACGGGCCGGCCGCGCCATCGGTCAGACTTCAGCCGCAAGGACGGCTGGAGCAGGTACCACGGTGAAAAGGTGCCGGGCTTTCCGCACCCGCACCGCGGCTTCGAGACGGTGACCATCGTGCGCATGGGCTGATCGACCACTCCGATTCGCTGGGCGCGACCGCGCGTTTTGGCGGTGGCGATTTGCAGTGATTTGACAGCGCGGCACCCGGACGGGCGGGAAGAGCAGCCCGCATAGCGCTTTTTACAGCGCCTGCAGGCTTTGCCGGTTTTTTGCAGCGATGGCGCGAAAGTCTGAAGAGATCAGAACGCTGGACGCAGCAGCAGCCCAGAAAGCGGCGGCAAGCTCCTTGGCGCGCGCCCACTCTGCCAGGGTGGCCGCCGTGGGGTGCAGCGGGCGATCGGTGAACGCCCGTTCAACCAGCTCACCGTTCACAGGCGCGTAAAGCATGGGCAGCATGTCGTAGGTAGGAGACAAATACCAGTCATCGTCACGAAGCAGCAATGAGATATTGCCGTAGTGGCGATCGGTGTTGGCAATCAACAGGCCATACGCCTCCAGAAAACGCAGATGCGCCGCGTCTTGCGGCGTGAGCAACCGGCTTTCTGCCATGCGGTTCGCCGTGGCGGCCCAGTTGTCGACCTTGCCAACGTATTCGGAGTCGTACACCTCCAGCGACACCATGCCGATCCGGCCCTTGGCCGTGCGGTCAAAACGTTCGGACTCCAGAAAAACACGCCCGCCCGCTGAGAAAATTTGCGTGATGGCCGCGGGCAGACCCGCCTGGCCCAGCGTCTGCAGCGCCAGGTGCTCGCACACCAGCAGGTCACGCGTGCGCTGGTTGACGGCAGAGTCGCCCGCCGGTGAAAACTTCACCAGCACGTGGCGTCCGTTGGAGATGGTGCAAAACTTGGGCTGCTCACCACCAGCCGAAGAGCCCGCAAGCGTGCCTTGCATGGCCTGCTCCGCCAAGGCGGGATAGTCCTTGTACGAGTCGACACGGGAAGCGCGCTGAGCCAGACCGTGGTAACGCTCAAAGGCCTGCTCACCCACGATCAGGTTGCCTGGCAAATCGTCGCCAGACAACACCATCGCCCTCAAGGCATCGTCTTCGCTCCATCGCCGCGGGTCGGCGGCCAGTTGAAGCTCGGGATGGGCATGGGCAAAGGTGCGGCCCATGAAGCCTTGGGGCCGCATGTCGTTCAGGAACCAGGGCATACCGTCGTGCGGCTTGCTAACGCCATCGGCCTCATCCACCCAAAAGCGGCCGCCCGGCAAGGGTATCAAGCGCCCGAAAGAGGTCACCTCGCCCTGGGCGTCCACACGCATGATGGGTATCTCGCGGCCCACACCCTCCACAGCGCGCGGCAACAAATAACGCCGTGACCTGGCCGCTCCGAGCGCGCGCAACTCTCCGGAGGCAACCAGGGGTGCTAGGGCGCGGGAAATCGTCGGCTGGCTAACGCCCAGCGCCACCTGCAGCTCCGCGCTGGTGGCTACACCGCCATGGGCGCGCAGGGCGTCCATCACTGCGCTTGTGAAGCTGGAATTTGGTGCCATTGAATGAATTTATGAATAGATAAATATCAATGAAATATAGGGAAATTGCTCATTTTTGGCAATTATTGAATAGATATCTCAGCATAGCAACGGTTGGCTGGCATCAGTAAAAAAGCGCCCGAAGGCGCTTTTTTTTTCAACTCAGCAGGGGCCGCGGGCCCCTCGGGGGGCAGGAAGTTACGCGAAGCGAACGACCGTGGGGGTCATCCAGCCACCACGCGCACCATCTCCAGGCACTTGTTGGAGTAGCCCCACTCGTTGTCGTACCAGGCCACCACCTTGATGAAGGTGCCATCGAGCGCAATGCTGGCGTCGGCGTCAAACACACTGGTGCAGGTCTCGCCGCGGAAGTCGGTGGCCACCACCTTGTCTTCCGTGTAGCCGAGGATGCCCTTGAGCGCGCCTTCGCTCTGCGCCTTCATCTCGGCGCAGATTTCCTTGAGCGTGGCTTCCTTGTTCAGCTCGCAGGTCAGGTCCACCACCGACACGTCGGAAGTCGGGACGCGGAAAGACATGCCGGTCAGCTTCTTGTTGAGCTCGGGGATAACCACGCCGACGGCCTTGGCTGCACCGGTGCTGGAGGGGATGATGTTTTCCAGGATGCCGCGGCCGCCGCGCCAGTCCTTGTTGCTCGGGCCGTCCACGGTTTTCTGCGTGGCGGTGGCTGCGTGCACGGTGGTCATCAGGCCGCGCTTGATGCCCCACTTGTCATGCAGCACCTTGGCCACGGGCGCCAGGCAGTTGGTGGTGCAGCTGGCGTTGGAGATGATGGCCTGACCGGCATAGGTCTTGTCATTGACGCCGTAGACGAACATCGGTGTGTCGTCTTTCGACGGCGCCGAGAAGATGACTTTTTTGGCGCCTGCGGCCAGGTGTTTTTCGCCGGAGGCCTTGTCGAGGAAAAGGCCGGTCGCTTCCAGCACGATGTCGGCACCGATCTCGTTCCACTTGAGTGCAGCCGGGTCGCGCTCCTGCGTCAGGCGGATTTTTTTGCCGTTGACGATCAGGGTATTGCCTTCGACCGACACATCGCCCTTGAAGCGACCATGCACCGAGTCGTACTGCAACATGTACTTGAGGTAGTCCGGCTCAAGCAGGTCGTTGATGCCGACGATCTCGATGTCACTGAAATTCTGCACGGCTGCGCGCAAGACATTGCGGCCGATACGGCCGAAACCGTTGATACCTAGTTTGATCGCCATTTTCTCAAGCTCCAGTCAGTTAAAGAATTACGGTTGCCACTCGGGTTGCAGCAACCCAAGTTGAAGCATGTCATGCCGGGTCTCGTTCCAGAGGGCGACCTCACGCAAGCGGCCCTCCACCTGAAACCCCAGTTGCGCAGCCAAGCCCAGCGAGGCTTGGTTGTCCGGATGAACGAGCGCTTCCACGCGGTGCAACTGACCCCGTGCAAAACCCCAAGTCAGAATTTTCTTCAGCGCCTCACGCATCAAGCCCTGGCGCTGCGCGCTGGGGTTGAGCTCATACCCTAAGAAGCATTTTTGCCAGCGCTGGTCCCAGTTAAACAGCCCACAAGTGCCCAGAATTTCACCATCTGCCCAGTGCTGCAGTGCCCAGCGCATGACAGGAGTTTGCAGCTTCCACCCTGCGCGACAGGCAGAGATGAATTCATGCGCGGCAGACATATTGGCGAACGGATTGGCTCCCCAGTGACGCATATGGTGCGCGTCCTGATGAATCGCCAGCAGCGCGGGCGCATGCTGATGATCCAACTCGATCAACCGCAATCGCGGTGTTTCAAGCTCGGGGAACGCCGGTTGTTGCATCAGGCGCGTTACTTGGACTGCAACACCTTGCGCACGGTGTCAGCCACGTTCTCGGGCGTGAAACCGAAGTGTTTGAACAGCACGGGGGCTGGAGCGGACTCGCCATAGGTGTCGATGCCAACCACCGCGGCGCAGCCGTATTTCCACCAGCCGTCCGTGACGCCCATCTCGACGGCGATGCGCGGGATGCCTTCAGGCAGCACTTGCGATTTGTAGGTGCTGCTTTGTTTGTCAAAAGTGGTGTTGCTCGGCATGGAGACTACGCGAACAGCTATCTTTTTAGTAGCAAGTAGTTCCTGCGCCTTGAGTGCCAGCTGCACTTCGGAGCCGGTGGCGATGATCACCGCCTGAGCCTTTTTGGCCAGGCCGACTTCGGCCGGCTCGGACAACACATAGGCGCCGCGGCTGATCTCGCCGAGATCGTTCTTGGGCGCATAGGGCAAGTTCTGGCGGCTCAGCAGCAAGGCGGTCGGCTTGTTCTTGTTCTGCAGGGCCACGGCCCAGGCCACGGCGGTTTCAGCGGTGTCGCCGGGGCGCCAGACGTCGAGGTTTGGGATCAGGCGCAGGCTGGCGGCGTGTTCTATCGACTGGTGCGTCGGGCCGTCTTCGCCGAGGCCGATGGAGTCGTGGGTGAAGACGTGCACCACGCGCAGCTTCATCAGTGCGGCCATACGGATGGCGTTGCGGCTGTAATCGCTGAAGGTCAGGAAGGTGCCGCCGTAAGGGATGTAGCCGCCGTGCAGCGCAATGCCGTTCATGATGGCGGCCATGCCAAATTCGCGCACGCCGTAGTTGATGTGGCGGCCGATGACCTTTCCACCGACGGGCGTTTCGTTCATCACCACGTCACCGGCCAGATCGAAGCGCAGCGCTGGCGTGGCCTTGGTGTTGGTCAGGTTGGAACCGGTCAGGTCGGCTGATCCGCCCAGCATTTCAGGCAGGGCGGCGGTGAAGGCTTCCAGCGCCAGTTGCGACGCCTTGCGTGAAGCCACGGTCTCGGCTTTGGTGTGCGCACCCACCACGGTATCCACTGCAGTCTGAGAGAACGCGCGCGGCAGATCGCCTTTCATGCGGCGGGTGAACTCGGCGGCCAGGTCGGGATGAGCCACCTTGTAGGCGGTGAACTTGGCGTCCCAGGCGGCTTCGAGCGCCAGGCCTTTGGCCTTGGCATCCCAGGCCTCGTGCGCTTCTTTCGGCAGCTCAAAGGGGGCGTGGTTCCAGTCCAGCGCCTCGCGCGTGAGCTTGATTTCTTCGGCGCCCAGCGGCTCGCCATGCGCCTTGGCGGTATTGGCGCGGTTGGGTGAGCCCTTGCCGATGTGGGTTTTGCAGACGATCAGCGTGGGTTTGTCGGCGCTGTTTTTGGCGTCGGCAATCGCGCGGTCCACGGCGTCGGCGTTATGGCCGTCGATCGGGCCGATCACGTTCCAGCCATAGGCCGCAAAACGCAAGGCGGTGTTGTCGATGAACCAGGGCGCGACCTGGCCGTCAATGGAAATGCCGTTGTCGTCGTACAGCGCGATCAGCTTGTTGAGCTTCCAGGCGCCGGCCAGCGCGCAGGCTTCGTGGCTGATGCCTTCCATCAGGCAGCCATCGCCCATGAAGACATAGGTGTGGTGGTCGACGATGCTGTGGTCGGCCTGGTTGAATTCTGCCGCCATCAGTTTTTCGGCCAGCGCCATGCCGACCGCGTTGCTGATGCCCTGGCCCAGCGGGCCGGTGGTGGTCTCTACGCCGGCGGTGTAACCGTATTCGGGGTGGCCGGGGGTTTTGCTGTGCAGCTGGCGGAAGTTTTTCAATTCCTTGATCGGCAGGTCGTAACCGGTCAGATGCAGCAGCGCATAAATCAGCATGGAACCGTGTCCGTTGGACAGCACAAAACGGTCGCGGTCGAACCAGTGCGGGTTGTGCGGGCTGTGCTTGAGGTGCCGGCCCCACAATGCCACCGCCATGTCGGCCATGCCCATGGGCGCACCGGGGTGGCCGGAGTTGGCCTGTTGCACGGCATCCATGGCCAGGGCGCGGATGGCGTTGGCCATGAGGGAGGAGGAGGTGTCAGCCATTTGCGTGGAGTCCAGGTGGGTGGGGAGGCGTGGGGCAACTCCTGCATTCAACCGGCGCGGGGAGCGCCGGCAAACACGGGAAAACCCCAGATTTTACGGGATGTACCCCGCCGGAACCGCCTGCCTGCGGCTGCGCGCGGGGCAGCACCGGTTCGCTATGAATTTAATAGCTAGTTACGCCCGATTCACGAGGGCTAGAGGCCCATTTGATGCATAAGCGGTGATAATCCACAGACATGAGCACTCAAGCCCTGATCCTGGCTGCCGGCCGCGGCGAACGCATGCGTCCGCTGACCGACGCCACCCCCAAACCCCTGCTGCAGGTCCAGGGCAAGCCACTGATCGTCTGGCACCTCGAAAAACTCGCCGCCGCCGGCGTGACCGAGGTGGTCATCAACACCGCCTGGCTGGAGCAGCAGTTTCCGGCCGCGCTGGGCGATGGCCGGGCCTTTGGCCTGCGCATTCGCTACTCGCATGAAGGCGCCCAATTCGGCGGGGCGCTCGAAACGGCAGGCGGTATCGCAACCGCGCTGCCGCTGCTGAAAGACGCGCCGTTCTGGCTGCTGGCCGGTGATGTTTTCATGCCGGAGTTCGGCTTTCCGGCGTCCGACGCCCACCGTTTCGCCGCCTCCAGCGCGCTGGCGCATATTTACCTGGTGCCGAATCCGCTGCACAACCCCCAGGGCGACTTCGGCATCAGCCCGGACGGGCTGGCGCTGTCACGCGCGGCGCAGCAGTTCACCTATGGCACGGTCGGTATTTATCATCCGGCGCTGTTTCGTGACACGCCAGCCGGCCAGAAAGCCGCACTGGCGCCGCTGCTGCGCCGGGCCATGCAGGACGGGCAGGTCACAGCGGCGCTATATTCAGGCCCATGGACCGACGTGGGCACACCCGAACGCCTGGCCGAACTGAACTCAACCCAATAAAAAACGCGCTTCATCCATGACCATTTACGAAAAACGCCGCGCCGCCGTTGCTCGCTCACTGAAGGCCGCCGGTGGCGGCATCGCCGTGCTGCCCACTGCCCCCGAACTGGCGCGCAACCGCGACAGCGACTTTGCCTACCGGCATGACAGCTATTTCTATTACCTGACCGGTTTCAGCGAACCCGGCGCGTGGCTGGTGATTGACGCCAGCGGCAAGAGCACGCTGTTTTGCCGTGCCAAGGATCTGGAGCGCGAAATCTGGGACGGCATCCGGCTCGGCCCCAAGGCCGCCCCGGACGCGCTGGGGGTGGACGCCGCCTTCAGCGCCGACACGCTTGACGAAAAAATGCCGCTGCTACTGCAGAACCAGAACGCCGTCTGGTACCCGTTTGCCACCCATGCGGGCCTGGAGACGCAGGTCGATGGCTGGCTCGGCAAGGTGCGCGCGCGCATCCGCTTCGGCGCAGAATGCCCGCAAAGCCAGCACGACCTGTGCAAGGTGCTGGACGAGATGCGCCTGCTGAAAGACGCGCACGAGGTCGCGATCTTGCGGCGCGCCGGCAAAATTTCGGCCGGCGCCCACGTGCGCGCAATGCAGGCCTCGGCCGCCATGCTGCGCAAGCCGGTCGCCGGCGGCCTGCGCGAGTACCACCTGGAAGCCGAGCTGCTGCACGAGTTCCGGCGCAACGGTTCACAGTGGCCGGCCTACACCAGCATCGTCGCTGCTGGCGCCAATGCCTGCGTGCTGCACTACCGCGCAGGCAACGCAGAACTGAAGAGCGGCGACCTGTGCCTGATTGACGCCGGTTGTGAGCTCGACGGTTACGCCAGCGACATCACGCGCACCTTTCCGGCCAACGGCAAGTTCACCCCGGCGCAGCGCACGCTGTATGACATCGTGCTCGCCGCACAGGATGCTGCGGTCAAGGTCACCAAGCCCGGCAAACGATTCATGGACCCGCATGACGCCGCCACGCGCGTGCTGGCCCAGGGCATGCTGGATACCGGCCTGCTCGACAAAAAGAAACACGGCAAGCTGGACGACGTGCTGGAATCCGGCGCTTATCGCCAGTTCTACATGCACCGCACCGGTCACTGGATGGGCATGGATGTGCATGACTGCGGTGACTACACCGAACCCGGCAGCAAACCACGCGAGGAGAAAGACGCGCTGGGCCAGACCGTCATGCGCAAACCCTCGCGCATCCTGCGGTCAGGCATGGTCACCACCATCGAGCCCGGCATTTACGTTCGGCCTGGCAAGGGTGTGCCCAAGGAGTTCTGGAACATCGGCATCCGCATCGAAGATGACGCGCTGGTTACAGCCAAGGGTTGCGAGCTAATGACGCGTGGCGTGCCGGTGGATGCCGATGAAATTGAAGCCCTGATGCGGGGGTGATAGGCCCGGCGGGGGCTATGGATCAGTCGGTAGCCAGCATCGCCGCCGCCCACGGTGGCAGCTTCTTCACCAGCACGGTGGTTTGCCCTGCCTTGCACACAGCCACCAGCGTGGGTGCCCCCCGCTCGACCTCGGCGCCATCGTAGACAAAGGCAAGGTCTGCCAGGCGGACCGCTTTCCGGAGGTTGGTCATGGTGCGCGGATAGCGCTCAAGAATGCGTCGTGCCGGAACATGGTGGCCGCCCTCCTGAACACGCTGCCTGACGCGCGCCAGCAAATGTTGAGGATTGTTCACGGACACGACGTAGAGGACGACGTGGTAGCCCAGCGATTGGGCGCGACTGACAAGGCTCAGCTTGGACTCATGTGAGAAGACGGTTTCGCTCACAAATCCAGCTTTTTCGTCCAGCAATGCGTGGCGCCGTGTATCGGCCCAGTCGCGCGCTGCCTCCGACCGTTTTTGCAAGTCCGCAAGGTCTTGCAAGTGGGTTTTTTCGTACAGATCAGCGTTCACAAACTCCAGTTCGCGGGCGATGATTCCGCTGTCAAGCAGCGCGCGATAGAGAGTGGATTTGCCTGCGCCGTTGGGGCCTGCGAGGAGGTGAAAAATCGGCTGGGTCAAGCCGCAGCCCGTTGCACCGCCGATTGCCGATTTTCCTCAACAATGCGGCGCACATGGGCTTGCAGCGTGCCATTGGTACTGATCTTTACCAGGCGCTCGGTCAAAGCGTCCAGCGTATCTGGCGCCTTCGGTGTCTTGCCGGTCGCGGGAGGGACTGCCTGGAGGCGCGCCTTGCGCCCAGCAGTCTCATACACCTCAATCGCGGCCTGAGCCTCTTGCGCAGTCAGGCCGGAATGCTCTACCACCCGGCCAAGAGTAGCCCAGTACTCGATTTGTCCGGCGACCGAACGGCGCAAGGGCTGAGCCGCTTCTCGCGCCTGCTCTACAAGATCGACAGGAAGTTTGACGGAGGCAAAATTGCTGGGAGCGGCCATAAAAATCTCCTGTATGGCGCATTTTGCGCCATATTGCCCCTTTTTGCAATCTGCTAAAAGGCTCGCCAGTTGGCAACGCAATCTCAGACATGTTTCATGCGCGGCACCTGACCAGACGCACGCCTGGAAGTGCTACGTGTCCGGTCAGCCGCCCCGCAGAGAGGGTTTTGCTTCTGCACTGCGCAGCCCCGGCGACGCCACATCGCCCTCGGATACTGTCAGTACCACCGAACGCGACCCCAGGCCAACACGAAGCTGCTGCGGCAATGCGCGAACAGGCAGCCCCGTCACCGTGAATTCGCCCGAGGCGTCATCAAACCGCAGCCAGGCCGGAAGCGGTTTGCCGGAAAGCGTGGTGGCTTCCACCGGCGCCTGACCTGCCAGGGCCATCAGCCGTCTGGGCAAGGCAAACCGGAAACCCGCGCCGCCAGCCACCTGCTCGCTCGCAATAGTCACGGCAACAATCCCGGGGCGCTGGTCAGCCGGTTCGCGCAGAATTTGCATCAGCACGACCGAATCGCCAGCTGCGCAGGCGGCCGCAGAGTCGGCACAGGACCCGGCCGCAGTAGGAGCGGACTCCAGCAGGGCGTTCATGGCCGCCGCAGACAGGCCGGCGGAGACAGGTGTCGGCGCGGCGCTGGACAAGCCTGTCGCAGGAGCCAGCGCTGGCCGGAACGCCCCTCCTTGGCCCGCCGCATCCACAATCGTGGCTTCCGTACTGGCGGTGTTGTTGGCCAGGAGGTAATTGCCTGCATCCACTCCACCGAGCGCAATACCGGTGACGGCCACCGGCTTGCCCCTACCCGGCGCAGCCGTATCAAAATTACCGGTCGCTGCTGCGACATTAAGCACATCGCCTCCGAGCATCCCGGTGAAGCCGGCAGCACCGGTGTTCAGCGAAGCTGTGGTGTTTCCGTCGGCAATCTTGGTATTGGCTGTGATGCCCGTCACGTTGGCAATGCTTGCTGGGGTGATGTTGGCCGTGGTAGCTGCCGTGGTGTTGGCTGTGTAGTTGGCCGCGTCTGCGCCGCTGATGCTGATGCCCGTGACGCTGACCGCTTTGGCCAGGCCTGCGTTTTTGTCGGCGAAGTTCGCTGCTGTGTTGCTGGCCGTCAGGCTGTCGCCAGCGACCCGGTTGTCAGTCAAGCTGACGGTTGCTGTGGTGTTGCCGTCGTAGACCTTGTTGCTGCCTGCAGCTGCCACTGTCAGGGCGCGTTGGGTGATGTCTGCGCTCGTGCTGGCGGTGGTGTTGAAGCTGTAGTTGGCCGCGTCAGTTCCGCTGATGCTGATGCCCGTGACGCTGACCGCTTTGGCCAGGCCTGCGTTTTTGTCGGCGAAGTTCGCTGCTGTGTTGCTGGCCGTCAGGGTGTCGCCAGCGACGCGGTTGTCAGTCAAGCTGACGGTTGCTGTGGTGTTGCCGTCGTAGACCTTGTTGCTGCCTGCAGCTGCCACCGTCAGGGCGCGTTGGGTGATGTCGCCAATATTTCCTGTGGCGGTACCGCCACCCGCAACTTGATAACCGTAGACCGTTGTTGCGCCATTCGATGCCGTTGCAGTGACACCTGATACTGTGACGGTCTTGCCGGTCCCTGCGTTTTTGTCCGCATAACTTCCACTCGTCGGGTTGTTGAGGACGATCACATCGCCATCAATGGCGCCTGAGTTGCTGTAGTTGCCAGCAGCCAGCGTCGCAGTGGTGTTGCCGTCATAAACCTTGCTCACAGTCCCGGTTAGAGACACCGTAATGACTGGCGCAACCGTATGAACGAACCCGTTGCCCGTGCCCAGAATGGCATCACCATATGTGGCGTTGTACTGTTTGAAGTTGGCGGTCAGACCGTTACGTGTATCGCTTGCCGGGTTGGTTGAGTACACAAGCCAGCGGCCCGTCCCCGGATTGATGACACCGGCCCCGAACGTATTGACGAAGTTCTGCTTGGCGACCAGAACCACCGAGTCCCCGCCTCCCGTAGCAGTCTGCACCCCGGTCACCGTCAGGTTGCCTGTGGTACTGCGGCCGAAGATGCCCGCCGCCCGAACCGCGCCCAGACTTACTGCCGCACCCGCAGCGCTGAAATTCCCGAGCGCTGTCGTTTGCCCTATGCCTGCGGTGGTGGTGACGTCGCCACTGGCTCCAGCATTGAGTGTGAGGTTATGTTCACCATTGATGGTTTGCGTGATGGCGATGTTGTCGCCCACGCCACCGGCCGTCGTAATCGAAGAGTTGCCGGTCAGGGTGACGGGACTGTTGAAGGTGACGGTATCTGCGCCTGCCGTGCCCAGCGTCATCAGATTGCCGTTGAGGCTGGTAGCGCCGGCATAACTTTGCGCACCTTTGGTCTGCACGGAGCCAAGGGCGATGCTGCCTCCGGTCGCGCTCAAAGTGGTCACGGCACTCGTGGGGGCGCCACCACCCAAGGTCACGGCCCCAGTCCCGGCCGTCAGCGTCAGGGTGCGCGCCATTGCGTCTTCATTCAAAGCGCCGTCCAGCCGGATGGCACCGCCGGTGCCGCCCGTCGTGCCGCCTATGGTGTTAACCGTCACATTCGCAGTTTGTGTCACCGCGTCCTTGACCCAGACCTGACCACCGCTACCGGCTGTGCCAGTGCCAACCCCGTTCCCCCCCGTAGCTGTGAGGTTGCCATTGAGCGTGATGAGAGGCGCGCCGCCACTCGCATCCAGGGTGATGCTGCCGGCATTGCCGCCGTTGGCGTTGCCTGTCCCCGCGATGGCTCCGATCGTCGAAATGGCGCCGACTGAAACATTGCCGCCGCTGCCGGTCACCGTCACGGCGGCGCCGTTACCGCCCGCCCTATTTGTGCCATTGCCCGCACTGCCGTTGGCAGTGATGCCAACGGTGGTGACCGAGTTGCCTGTCAGTGTCACGGTGCCAGCGCTTCGGCCGGCCGTGTTTGCCAGCGCCGTGCCCCCGGTGGTGGTAATCGCGCCTGTCACGTTGAGCAGTCCTGTGCTTGCCGTGGCGCTGACATTGCCTCCGGCGCCGTTGCTTGCGCCTGTAGTGGTCAGGGCGCCGGCCGTGACTGTTGTACCGCTCAGTGTGATGCTTCCCGCTGCGCCGCCAGCGCCCGTTCCCGTGGCCGCCCCTGTCGATGCCGTGATGGTGCTCGTGTTCAGTGTGCCCGTGCCGGTGATGGACACCACCCCGGCCGCGCCGCCCGTCTGGTTGGTCCCATTGGCTGCGCTGCCGCTGGCTGTGATGACTCCGACGCTGCGGTTCACGCCCGTGATCGTGATGTTGCCTGCATTGCTGCCAGCACGTGTGCCTGCAGCCAGTGCTGCCCCACCGGTGCTGATGGTCGTGGTGGTCACGCCGCCCTGGGAGGCCAGTGTGACTGCGCCGCCGTTGCCCCCAGCATTGCCTGAGGTGTCAATCGCCCCCGTCCCCAGGGCCAGCCCTGCCGCGTTGTTGGTCACGCTGATGGAGCCTGCCGCCCCGCCTGCGCCGGTGCCAGCCGCCGCACCTGTGCGCGCGGTCAACGCGCCCAGAACAATGGCGCCCAGCGTTGTTGAGTTGTTCAGTACCGTGATCGAGCCGGCTGCGCCGCCTGCACCGTTGGTAGCTGCGCCTGCGCCGCCACTGGCTGTCAGGGCGCCAGCGGTGATGGCGCCGCTGCTGGTCAAGCTGATGGCCCCGCCCGCGCCGCCGGCCTGGTCTGTGCCCACTCCGGCTGTGCCGCTGGCCGTGATGCCGCCCGTGCCCAGGTTGATCACGCCCGCGCTTAAGGTGACGTTGCCTGCGTTGCGTCCGGCCTGGGCAACTGCCGTGCCGCCGTTCGCCGTGATGCTGCCGTTGCCGGTTGACAGGGTGCCGGTGTTGGTGGCGCTGAGCACCAC
>NZ_JACDDD010000130.1 GCF_013817205.1 Polaromonas sp. | reverse complement strand
CTCGCCTCGGTGCTCCTGCACCATACGGACCGCGCGTTCGCGTACTTCGGGGGAAAACTTGTTTGATTTCTTCATGGCTCCATCTTCTCAAAGGTTGGAGCCTCCTCAATTCCCGGGGCGATTCAATTCACGCTTGTAGCTGGTGCGTAATGAGCGCTTGACCTGCCTACCTGCAATGCGTGTGTGCAGGTAGTAGCTTGAACCCAGGAGGTAAATCGGCAAATTGAGCATGTATTGCTACCAAATTTGCTACTACCCCAAAAGAAAAAACCCTTGTAACTCATTGAATTACAAGGGTTTTCCGTGTTTGGCGGAGCGGACGGGACTCGAACCCGCGACCCCCGGCGTGACAGGCCGGTATTCTAACCAACTGAACTACCACTCCTGGTAGCGACAACTTTCGCTCTTGCGAGCCAAGTCGCCTGCTTGCGCGGGCTTGTTGTCAACTTGCGCCTTGGGCCTTCACATTGCTGTGAAGAATTCTGGCGACCCCACGGGGATTCGAACCCCGGTACTTACCGTGAAAGGGTAATGTCCTAGGCCTCTAGACGATGGGGTCAAAACCTTGGAACTTCCGGCGGCAGGTTTTTGTTGTGACACAAACACCTGCCGAAAAAACTGAAAACTTATCGACCATTGAATGGTGGAGGTAAACGGGATCGAACCGATGACCTCTTGCATGCCATGCAAGCGCTCTCCCAGCTGAGCTATACCCCCGTATCAACTGAGCAAGTTTCCCTGCAACCGTCGAGCCTTGAATTATAGCCCGAATTTCAGGCGCTTTTCAAGCGCCCCAGACGCGAAATCACATTGGCCCTGTCCATCAGCGACAAAAGCGCATCCAGCGACGGAGTTTGCGGACGCCCGGCCACCAGCACGCGCACCGGCATGGCCAGTTGCGGCATCTTCAGGCCGGTCTCGGCCAGCACCTGTTTGATGACCGCGGCAATCGCCGGCTTGCTCCATTCGACATCAGCCAGCAATTCGGCGAGCCGGGCCACGGCGGGATGCACCTCGGCCGGCACATGGGCCTGAATCTCTTCCGCAGCCACCGGCTCTTCGCTCACCAGCACCTGCATCCACTCGGCCAGCTCGACCAGGGTGCTGCAGCGGTCTTTCAGCAGCGCGCAGGCGGCCACGCGGCGCGGTGCATCAAGTGCTGCCTGCACCGCGTCACCGAGAAAAGGCACAACAACTTCTGCCAGCTTGTCATCGGGCATGGCTTTGAGGTGCTGGGCATTGACCCAGCGCAGCTTGGCTTCGTCGAACTGCGCGGCGCTTTTACCGAGGTGGTCAAGGTTGAACCACTGCAGGAACTGCTCGCGGCTGAAAATTTCATCGTCGCCGTGGCTCCAGCCCAGGCGCGCCAGGTAGTTGAGCATGCCGTCGGGCAAATAGCCCTCTTTCGCATACTGCGTGACCGCCTTGGCGCCGTTGCGCTTGCTCATCTTCTCGCCCTGCTCGTTGAGCACGGTCGGCAGGTGCGCATACACCGGCACGTCCTTGCCCAGCGCACGGAAGATGTTGATCTGGCGCGGTGTGTTGTTGACGTGGTCGTCGCCGCGGATCACATGCGTGATGCCCATGTCCATGTCGTCAACCACGACGCAGAAGTTGTAAGTTGGCGTGCCATCGGGCCGCGCGATCACCAGGTCGTCGAGTTCGTCATTGCTGATCTCGATGCGGCCCTTGACCTTGTCGTCCCAGACCACGGCGCCGCCTTGCGGATTTTTGAAGCGCAGCACCGGCAACACGCCTTCGGGCACGGGGGGCAAGGTCTTGCCGGGCTCGGGCCGCCAGGTGCCGTCGTACCGCGGCTTTTGTTTGTCGGCCATCTGCTGCTCGCGCAGGGCGTCAAGTTCAGCCACGCTCATGTAGCACGGGTAGACCAGCCCATCGGCCACCATCTGCGCCAGCACCGCCTTGTAGCGGTCCATGCGCTGCATTTGGTAAATCGGGCCTTCGTCATGGCTCAGACCCAGCCAGCGCATGCCTTCGATGATGACATCAACGGCTTCTTGCGAAGAGCGTTCGACATCGGTGTCTTCGATGCGCAGGATGAAGTCGCCGCCGGTGGAACGCGCGAATGCCCACGGGTAGAGTGCCGAGCGGATGTTGCCGAGGTGAATGAAGCCGGTGGGAGAAGGCGCGAAACGGGTACGGGTTTTGGTGCTCATGGAATGCTGTTCAGGCCACGCAACAGGTCGGCCTTGATGTCGTCGATGTGGTCCAGGCCGACCGCCAGCCGGATCAGGCCCTGGCTGATGCCGGCGGCCTTGCGCTGCTCTTCAGTCAGGCGCCCGTGCGATGTGGTGCCGGGGTGGCTGATGATGGTTTTGGTGTCACCGAGGTTGGTGGCAATGCTGATGACCTGCGTGCTGTCGATCACGTGGAAGGCGTTCCTGCGCGCCGTCGCGACGTCATCGCCGCGCAGGTCGAAGGACAGCACCGCGCCGCCCAGACCGGACTGCTGGCGCATGGCCAGATCATGCTGCGGATGAGATGCCAGACCGGGGTAATACACCCGTGCCACCTGCGGCTGCTGCTCCAGCCATTTCGCCACGGCCAGCGCATTGGCCGACTGGGCCTGCATGCGTATGCCCAGCGTTTCCAGCCCCTTGAGCACGACCCAGGCGTTGAAGGGCGCCAAGGTCATGCCGGCGGTGCGCACCACGGGGCCGAACACGTCAACGATCAGTTTTTTCGGTCCGCACAGCGCGCCGGCCATCACCCTGCCCTGGCCGTCGAGGTATTTGGTGCCCGAGTGCATGACCAGATCAGCGCCGAACTCAACCGGCCGCTGCAGCGCCGGCGAGCAAAAGCAGTTGTCCACGGCGAGCAGGGCACCGGCGCCATGGGCCAGGTCGGCCAGTGCGGCAATATCGCAGACTTCCGTCAGCGGATTGGTTGGCGTTTCGGCAAACAGCAGCTTGGTGGTCGGGCGCAGCGCGGCCTTCCATTTAGCCACATCGGTTTGCGACACAAAGGAGGTCTCAACGCCGAACTTGCCGAACTCGCGGCCGATCAACGCAATCGTCGAGCCGAACATCGAGCGCGAGCAGATGACATGGTCACCAGACTTGAGCAGGCCCATGCACATCATCAGGATGGCGCCCATGCCAGTGGAAGCGCCAATGGCGGCTTCGGTGCCTTCCATGGCGGCCAGGCGGCGCTCGAAACTCGTGACGGTGGGGTTGGAGGTGCGGCCGTAGGTATAGCCGTCCTCAGCGCCGGCAAACCGCCGCGCCGACGTCTCGGCATCGGGCTGCACAAAGCCGCTGCTCAGGTACAGAGCCTCGGAGTTCTCGCCATGCTGGCTGCGCTCCTGCGCCACGCGCACGGCCAAGGTGTCACGGTGCAAATCGTCGGGGAGTTTCCGCTCGCTCACAATCAGGCCTCCTGCGGATTTGGCAGGGCCAGGCGCGAGACATCGACCTCGTTTTCTTCGCTGCTGTCGATACGGCCGGCATTCATTTTTGCAATGCTTTCGGGCGTGATGTCGCCGGTGATGTACACGCCGTCAAAGCAGGAAGCGTCAAAGCCGTCCAGGTTTTTGTTGAGTGCACCAATGGCGCGTTTCATGCCTTCGACGTCCTGGTAAATCAGCGCGTCGCAGCCGATGGCCACGCGAATTTCTTCCACGGTCTTGTCGTGTGCGACCAGCTCGTCGGCCGTCGGCATGTCAATGCCGTAGACATTGGGATACCGCACCGGCGGCGCGGCGCTGGCCAGGTACACCTTCTTCGCGCCGGCATCACGCGCCATCTGCACGATCTCTCGGCTGGTCGTGCCCCGCACAATCGAATCGTCCACCAGCAGCACATTGCGGCCCTTGAACTCGCTGGCAATCACATTGAGTTTCTGGCGCACCGATTTTTTGCGCACGCCCTGGCCCGGCATGATGAAGGTGCGACCCACATAGCGGTTTTTCACAAAACCTTCGCGGTAGGGAATACCGAGCAGGTGCGCCAGCTGGGTGGCGCTGGGGCGGCTGGATTCGGGGATCGGGATGATCACATCGATTTCGTTGGGCGGCACGGTGGACACCACCCGTTTAGCCAGCGTTTCGCCGAGGTTCAGGCGCGCCTGGTACACCGAGATGCCGTCGAGCACCGAGTCGGGCCGCGCCAGATAGACAAACTCAAAAATACAGGGCATGAGCCGCGCACTGGCCGCGCACTGCTCGGCATGTACCGTGCCCTCCAGGTCAACAAATACCGCTTCACCCGGAGCGATGTCGCGCTCGAACTGGTGCGAGGTGCCTTCGAGGGCCACCGACTCGCTGGCCACCATGACCGTGCTGCCGCTTTCGTTCTGGCCACGGCCCAGGCACAGCGGGCGGATACCGTAAGGGTCACGAAAAGCCAGCAAGCCGTGGCCCGCAATCAGCGCCACCACGGCGTAGGAGCCCTTGACCCGCTTGTGCACACCACGCACGGCGGTGAACACGTCGGCTGGCGCCAGTGGCAGACCACGCGTGGTTTTTTCCAGCTCGTGGGCCAGCACGTTGAGCAGCACCTCGGAATCGCTGTCGGTGTTGATGTGCCGGTGGTCGGTGGTGAAGAGTTCAGCCTTGAGCTCGGCGGCGTTGGTCAGGTTGCCGTTGTGCGACAGCACGAGACCAAAAGGCGCGTTGACGTAAAAGGGCTGGGCCTCGTCCTCGCTGTAGGCATTGCCAGCCGTCGGGTAGCGCACCTGGCCCAGGCCCGCGTTGCCCGGCAGCCCGCGCATGTTTCGCGTGCGGAACACGTCGCGCACCATGCCCTTGGCCTTGTGCATGAAGAACTTGCGGCCCTGCTGCGTGACGATGCCCGCGGCATCCTGGCCGCGGTGCTGCAGCAGCAGCAAGCCGTCATAAATCAGCTGGTTCACCGGGGCGTTGCTGACAACA
>NZ_JACDDD010000062.1 GCF_013817205.1 Polaromonas sp. | reverse complement strand
TCCGGGTGCAGGCCGTAGGGAATGCCCCGGCCATCATCCTCGATGCTGACGGAGCCGTCGGTGTGCAGGGTGACCTTGATCTTCTTGCCGTGGCCGGCCAACGCTTCGTCGGCCGAGTTGTCCAGAACTTCCTGGATGATGTGCAGCGGGTTGTCGGTGCGCGTGTACATGCCCGGCCGCTGCTTGACGGGCTCAAGGCCCTTGAGCACGCGGATCGAGCCTTCGGAATAATCGTTGGGTAGTTTGGTCGCCATGGGAGCGCTGATTGTAGTCCGGCGGGATTTTACAACTGGATAAATACACAGTTCGCCCGGTCGGCCGGTGTATTGATGCGGTCTACGCATCAAAGCCGTGCAAACTTCGGAAAGCAAAAAACGACCCATCTGGTTACATTCATGGGATGCAAGCGAACCGCAATCCATCCATGACTCAGGTGCTGCTGTGCGGCGCCGCCATCGTCACTCTGTCCATGGGCATACGCCACGGCTTCGGCCTGTGGCTACTGCCTATCACCCAGGAGCAGGGCTGGACCCGTCAGACCTTTGCGCTGGCGATTGCGGTGCAAAACCTGTCCTGGGGCATTTTCGGAATTTTTGCCGGCATGCTGGCCGATCGCTTTGGCGCCTTCCGCGTCATCATCGGCGGCGCCGTGCTGTATGCGCTGGGCCTGGTCGGCATGGCGCTGTCCACCACCGGCCTGATGTTCACACTGACGGCCGGCATCCTCATAGGCGCAGCCCAGGCCGGCACCACCTACGCGGTCATTTACGGCGTGATCGGACGCAACATCCCGGCCGAGAAACGCTCCTGGGCCATGGGGGTGGCGGCGGCGGCCGGCTCCTTTGGCCAGTTCCTGATGGTGCCGGTCGAAGGTTTCCTGATCAGCGGCCTGGGATGGAAGGAAGCACTGCTGGTGCTCAGCGCCGCCGTGCTGTTGATTGCCCCGCTGGCCTTTGGCCTGCGCGAAACCAGTTTCGGGCCCGGCCAGGCGCCGCCGCGCGAGCAGACCATCTTCCAGGCGCTGAAGGAAGCTTTCAAGTACCCGAGCTTTCAGTTGCTCATGGCCGGTTATTTTGTCTGCGGCTTCCAGGTGGTCTTTATCGGGGTGCACATGCCGAGCTACCTGCGCGACAAGGGCCTGTCGCCCCAGGTCGCCAGTTATGCGCTAGCACTGATAGGCCTGTTCAATGTGTTTGGCACCTACGCCGCCGGCGCCCTGGGCCAGCGCCTGTCCAAAAAGAACATCCTGGCCTTCATTTATTTTGCGCGGGCGGTGGTGATTGCCGTGTTCATCGCCGCGCCGCTCAGCCCGCTCAGCGTCTACATCTTCGCCAGCCTGATGGGCCTGCTCTGGCTGTCCACCATTCCACCGACCAACGCAGTGGTCGCGCAGATTTTCGGCATCCAGCATTTGTCCATGCTCAGCGGTTTTGTGTTTTTCAGCCACCAGATCGGCTCCTTCCTCGGCGTCTGGCTGGGCGGTTATCTGTATGACCGCACGGGAAGTTACGACATCGTCTGGTACATCGCCATCGCGCTGGGCGTGTTTGCCGCACTGGTGAACCTGCCGGTGCGCGAAACCGCGATCCAGCGGCCGCGGGCCGCCACCCTGCCACAGGGCGCCTGACATGGCACGCAAACTTGCCCTCTATACGCTGGCCATCGTGGTCACGGTGGGCGTGTTTGCGCTTTACACGCGACCTGATTTCCTGCTGACCCTGGCCGACCAGATCTGGGCCTGCTTTTAGGTCTTGCGGGAAGCCAGGGTGGTAGGCTTGCGTCTCCCCAATAAAAGAACCGGAGACAGCGGCATGAAAACCATGGTGATCACGGGCGCTTCGGAAGGCATAGGCGCCGAAATGGCGCGCCAGCTTGCCCGGCGCCATGGCGCGCAGCTGTCGCTGGTGCTGGCGGCGCGCAACGAAACAGCGCTGCAAGCCGTGGCCGCGCAGTGCCAGGCCCATGGCGCGAGCGCGCTGGTAGTACGCACCGATGTGTCCGATCAAACGCAATGCACCGCGTTGATCGCAGCGGCCCTGGCCCGCTTCGGCCGCATTGACGCACTGATCAACAACGCCGGCATGTCGGCGCAGGCGCTGTTTGCCGAGATCAGAGCGGAAGACCTCGGCTGGTACGAGCAACTGATGAAAATCAACCTCTGGGGTAGCGTCTGGTGCACCCATGCCGCCCTGCCCGCGCTGAAGGAAAGCCGGGGCAGCATCGTGGCGCTATCCAGCCTGGCTGGCCTGGTGGGTGTGCCGGGACGTACCGCCTACAGCGCCACCAAGTTTGCGATGACCGGCTTTTTTGAAGCATTGCGCGCAGAGTTGAAAGGCGCCGGCGTCAGCGTCACCACCGCCTACCCCGGCGTGGTGGCCACGCAGATCCGGCACCGCGGCTTCAATGCCGCCGGCGCGCCGGCCGGCAGCAGCGGGCTCAAGGAAGACGGCGCCATGAGCGTGGAAGAATGTGCGCGGCTGATCATCGAGGGCATGGATCGCCGCGAGCGAGAGGTGGTGATGACGGCGAAAGGCCGGCTCGGCCGCTGGCTCAAGCTGCTGGCGCCCGGTGCCGTTGAAAACATGGCGCTGGCCGCGCTCAAGGACGAGGTCAAACCAAAGTGAATAGGACCCCCACGCTTGTCGCTTCGCGCACGACGCTGCCCCCCGAGGAGGCTGTGCTTGCTTGGGTCGGCCCTGCGCGGCGCACGGCATGAACCATACCGACTTGACACCATCAGACTGGGTGCAGCGCTGGTCGCACCTTGTCAGCCCCGGCGGCACCGTGCTCGACGTGGCTTGCGGGCAAGGCCGGCACGCGCACTGGTTTCACAAGCGAAATCACCCTCTGGCCCTCGTGGATCGTGCGCAAGCAGCTATTGATTCGATAGCACTCCCGGCCTCGTCCTGCGAAAAAATCGTCGCTGACATTGAAAACGGCCCTTGGCCCTTCGCAGGCCGCCGCTTTGACGCGGTGGTTGTGACCAACTACCTGTGGCGCCCCCTGATGCCGGTGCTGCTGGATAGCCTGGCGCCCGACGGCGTGCTGATTTACGAAACTTTTTCACAAGGCAACGAAACCGTGGGCAAACCGTCGCGGCCCGACTTTTTGCTGCGTCCGGGCGAATTGCTGGAAATCTGCCGCAGCTTGCGCATCGTGGCCTTTGAAGACGGCTACCGGCAGGCGCCGCCACGCTTTACTCAGAGGATTGCTGCGGTTCGGGAACCGGCATCGCCAGCAGCGGTCACACCTTACCTGCTGGACAGCCCCTCCAAATCCTTTCCGCTCACTGGGTAGAATGCTGAGTCAGCCCTATTTCCTGGCTGGTACCGGCAGGCCGGGCCCCTCAACCGACACACAGACATGAACACCATTACCGGCAGCATTGTTGCACTGGCCACCCCCCTGCATGAAGACGGCAGCGTTGACTACCCGGCTTTGCGCAAGCTGGTGGACTGGCACATTGCCGAGGGCACCGATTGCATCGGCGTGGTGGGCACCACCGGCGAATCGCCCACGGTCAATGTGGAAGAACACTGCGAGATCATCCGCATCTCGGTCGAGCAGGCCAAAGGCCGTGTCCCCGTGATGGCCGGATGCGGTGCCAACTCAACTTCCGAAGCGATCGAGCTTGCGCGTTTCGCCAAAAAGGTGGGCGCTGATTGCCAGTTGCAGGTCGTGCCCTACTACAACAAGCCGACCCAAGAAGGCCAGTACCGCCATTTCACGGCGATTGCCGAAGCGGTGGAACTTCCGATGGTGCTGTACAACGTGCCGGGCAGAACCGTGGCCGACATGCTGCACGCCACCGTACTGCGACTGGCGCAGGTGCCCGGCATTGTCGGCATCAAGGAAGCCACCGGCAACATCGAGCGCGCCCAGTGGCTGATCAAGGACGTCCCCGCCGGTTTTGCCGTGTACTCGGGCGACGACCCGACCGCGGTCGCGCTGATGTTGTGCGGTGGACAGGGCAATATCAGCGTGACGGCCAATGTGGCACCGCGCCTGATGCACGACTTGTGTGTCGCGGCAATTGCCGGCGACAGCCGGGCCGCAATGAACATCCAGCTGCAGCTCCTGCCCTTGCACAAACACCTGTTTGTCGAGGCCAACCCGATCCCGGTGAAATGGGCCATGGCCCGCATGGGCCTGTGCGGGGGCACTTTGCGCCTGCCCATGACTCCGCTTGAAACCGCCAACGAAGCCACGGTCGAAAACGCATTGCGCGTTTGTGGCCTGATCTGATTTTTAAGGAAAACTCCAGTGATGACTTTGCACTCGCTCTCCGCCTTTGGTCCCGCACACCTTGCCCGGGCCACCGCACCCCGACTGCTGCTTCTGGTGGCGGCACTTTCCGCCTCCGGATGCTCGACGATTGAGGAGGCCATGCAGGGCGAGAAGCTTGACTACAAAACCTCCGCCAAGGGGCCATCACTGGAAATACCGCCAGACTTGACGCAACTATCGCGCGACTCGAAGTATGTGGTGCCCGGCAGTTCTGTCACGGCCAGCGGCTACCAGGTCGGCCAGACCACACAATCCGTCACCACAGCTGCTGTGACCGTGGGCGACGTTCGCATTGAGCGGGCGGGCACCCAGCGCTGGCTGGTGGTGAACCGTCCTGCAGACAAGCTCTGGGGGCCGGTGCGTGACTTCTGGCAGGAAAGCGGCTTCCTTCTTGCGGTTGACCAGGAAAACCTGGGCATCATGGAAACCGACTATGCAGAAAACCGCGCCAAGCTGCCGCAGGATTTTGTGCGCGCAACGATTGGCAAGCTGCTCGACGCGCTGTACTCCACCGGTGAACGCGACAAGTTCCGCACCCGCCTCGAGCGCACTGCCACCGGCGGCACCGAAATCTATATCAGCCACCGCGGCATGGTGGAGACAGTTATAGGTGTCAATCAAGCAACCAAGCAGGGCGATACGACCGTCTGGCAGCCCCGCCCTGCAGACCCCGAACTCGAAGCGGAATTCCTGCGCCGACTGATGGTCAAACTCGGCGTGAGCCAGGAGCAGTCGAAAGCGCTGGTTGCCAGCGGCGGTTCGCGGCAGACCTCGCGCATCACCAATGTCAACAACCTGCCGGCGCTGCAGATTGACGAGGGCTTCGAACGCGCCTGGCGCCGCGTCGGGTTGGCGCTGGACCGCACCGGGTTCACGGTGGAAGACCGGGACCGTGCACAAGGTACCTATTTTGTCCGTTATGTAGAGCCGACCGCGGACAAAAAAGAGCCTGGCTTCCTCGCCAAACTGTTCAGCAGCTCCTCGGCAGGCGTTCCCCCGCTTAAATACCGGATTGCCGTGCGCAGCCAGGGCGAGGTAACCACAGTTTCGGTACTCAACGCCCAAGGCACTCCTGAAGCATCTGCCAACGCTCAGCGTATCGTGCAAGTCATTGCCGACGACCTGAAATAACCCCACTTGACCGGCCCCCGTGCTGAGGTTCAAAAGCCTGGGCAGTGGCAGCACCGGTAACGCCACGCTGATAGAGGCGACAGGCCTGCATTCCAAACGGGTACTGGTTGACTGCGGGTTGGGCATCAGGCAGCTGTCGGCGCGGCTGGCTGAGGCCGGTCTTGCCGAGACCGATATCGACGCCATCTTCATCACCCACGAGCACAGTGACCATATTGGCTGTGCGCGCCAGCTGGCGCTGCGGCACCGAATTCCGATATGGATGAGCCGGGGCACCTGCGAGGGGGGCGGCCTGACGGATCTGGATGGTTTGTTACATATTGCGCGTGACGGGCAAGCGGTGGACCTAGGGGAACTGGAGCTGATGCCTTTTACCGTGCCACACGATGCGCGTGAACCGCTGCAGCTGACCTGCACCGACGGCGCCACAAAAATAGGCTTGCTGACCGATCTGGGACACGCCACCACTCATTTGCTGGGCCATCTGGCCAACTGCAATGCCCTGCTGTTGGAATGCAACCATGACGTCGACCTGTTGGCGCAGTCTGCTTACCCACCCTTTCTGAAAAAGCGCGTGGCCGGCCTGTATGGCCACTTGTCCAACACGGCAGCAGCGGGTATTGCCCGATCCGTGGCACACGACGGCCTCAAGGTTCTGGTCGCGGCCCATCTGAGCCTGCAAAACAACCGGCCGGACCTGGTTCGGCAGGTCATCGCAGACGTGATGGGCAGCCGTGCGGAGGTGGTGGTGGCACATGCCACCGAAGGCACCCGGTGGATAGCGGTGTAAATACGGCAATTCCGAAGCACTCTTGGGTAACCTCGCAGAAAGCAAAAAGCCGCCCGAGGGCGGCTTTTTGGCAAGAAAAACTGAATTACTTCTTCGCGTCGCTGGCAGCTTGCATGGCTGCAGCAGCGGCCTCGGTTGCCACAGTGGCGGCGGCGCCAGCAGCAGCAGCAGAACCCGCTGCGGACGACGCAGAGCCGGCAGCAGCTGAGGCCTCGGGCGCTGGCGCTGGCGCTGGGGCGACGACCACGGGCGCTGGCGTCACGACCACAGGCGCAGGCACAACGACTTCTTCTTTTTTACCGCAGGCAGCCAGGGCAACAGCAGCAACGATGGCGGCCAAAGCGAGGGATTTGTTCATTTGGATGATCCTTGAGATGAGTGAGAAAAGCAATTTCGAAAACTGTCAAAAAAAAACTCAAATCGAACGATCCGAGTTTGGGTTGACCGGGCGAAAGAACACGAGATCTTTCCTCCGCCCGAGGATTATATGCGGGTTTGTGCGGAGAGAATAAACCCTGATTCAACAGAACATGGGCGGATGGCGCCTCGGACCACACCTAAATCCCCAGGGTTGTTGCCGCAAAAGCCGGGCTGCTGCGCAGCAGTTTTTCGGCCAGCCTTTCCCTGAGCGTCACCCGCCGGCCTGCCTCAGAGCCTGCCACACCGGTGCTGTGAAACAGGTCCAGCCGTTCAAACGCCCATTCCGGGCTCCAGAAGACACTGGGAAGATCACCAGCTGCATGGCCCCGACAATCGACAATATGCGACCAAGTGCGCCGCCAGGTCACAAAGCGCGCATGGCGTCGGGTGACTTCGGCATAGTCCTGCGCCAGCATGGTGAGCTTGCGTCCGGAAGCGGACCAATCATTGAGCGACTGCGCCACTAAGCGCTCGCCGAGTGGCCAGTCCTCGAAATTCGCGTCGCAAATGATGATTTCACGCCAGCCCTTGGCGGCAGCGGCGGCAAAGGCTTGGCGCACCAGTTCGGCAAATTCGGAGCGTCCTGCAAACCGCCCCTGCAGGAGCGCCGGAGTTGGCGATGCAGGGGACTGATGGATGTCCATGGTAACCCTCCTGGCCTCTTTAAATTCGCATACACATTCTCAGGCCGGCACCTGGGAAAGCCAACCGGCCTCATGCCAGTCGGCCAGCAGCGACAGCGCCGAGGCGCTGGCACGACGCAGATCTGCGGGCGCCAGAAAACGCTTGTCGGCCAGGCGGTGCATCAAGGCCGCATCCGCGCCGCGGGCGCGGTAACTCTCGCCGTTGAGAAACACATGGTGGCTGTCGTACATCATGCGACTGCGCGGATCGAGGCAGACCTTTCCCGCATACTGCGGGTCCCAGGGGCTGGCGGGTTCGTCAAACCATACCGAGGCCTTGGGCTCGGTCAGGTACTCACCCAGCACACAAGCCAGCGATAGCGGGTCTTTCAGTGCATCCTGCAGCGCTTGCCGGCCAAATTCAAGCAGGCCCGCCGGCACAGCCGCCGGTGTGGCGGTTGCCGGCTGGAAGCGGTCGGTATACAGGTGCTGCGGGGCGTCTGCCTGGGCGTCCTCGTCGAAATCGGCGAGGCGTTGCAATAGCTCTCCTGCCAGCTCGCTGCGGCCCGGCGCGCGAAAGCCGATGGAGTAAGTCATGCAGTCCTGCGGCTTGCCGTCGGCGCCGACAGAAGCCTCGGCCAGACCGTCGTGCGCATAACGCGGCGGCAGGTAGAGCATGTCGCCAGCCTCCAGCACAAACTCTTCTTCTGCTTCGAAATTCTGCAATATCTTCAGCGGCACGCCCTCTTGCAGGCTCAGGTCCTTCTGCCTGCCGATTTTCCAGCGGCGGCGGCCGCTCGCCTGCAGCAGGAACACGTCATAACTGTCGAAATGCGGGCCCACGCCACCGCCGGCCGTGGCGAAGGAAATCATCAGGTCGTCCAGCCGGGCATCGGGAATGAAGCGGAAGCTCTGCAATAGCGCATGGACGCGCGTGTCGTGCAGGTCCACGCCCTGGACCAGCAGCGTCCAGCCGCCCGCCGACAAAGCCGGCAGGCTGCGCGGCCCGAACGGCCCCTGCTTCATGCGCCAGCCTTCGGCCTTTTGCTGCACCAGGCGCGATTCCACCTGCGGCTCGCCGGCCAGCCGGAACAGCGAAGCGCGGTCGAGCAACGGCTGGAAGCCCGGGATGGCCTGGCGCACCAGCAGCGGCTTTTTTTGCCAGTGGCGGCGCATGAATTGTTGCGGAGTGAAACCACCGAGCAAGGGAAGGGCAATAGTGACATCCATGGGACAATTGTCGGATGAAAATCACCCCGCAATGTATTGTCGCCCTGACCTGGACGCTGAAAGATACCTTGGGCGAAGTCCTTGACGAGCTTGATGAGCCGGTGGAGTTTCTGCTCGGCGGCGACGACCTCTTGGCCAAGATCGAGGAACGGCTGCAGGGCCACGAAACGGGCGATACCCTGGATCTGCACCTCGAACCCGAAGACGCGTTTGGCGATTACGACGAAAACCGCGTGTTCCTCGAGGCGCGCAAGCTGTTTCCGGCAGAACTGGAAGAAGGCATGACCTTTGATGGCGCCGCCTTGCCTGCGGGATGCAGCACAGACATCCAGTCCGAACTGATTTACACCATCACCGAAATCTACCCTGAACATGTGGTGCTGGACGGCAACCACCCGCTGGCGGGCATTGCCATCCGCTTGAGCCTGAAAATCGAGTCAGTTCGGGAGGCCAGCGAGGGGGAAATTGGCCAGGGGTCCATGGGCACTGGTTTTTTCAGGCTGGAGGCGCAGACTCCCGGGAACGACACTTTGCATTAAGCAATGCCTGACGAAAAAAAAGGACCGGCAGGCTTGCAGCCTGCCGGTCCTTTTTGTATTTATATGCGCTTGAGTTACATCATGCGAAAGAGCTGGTTGTTCTGGATTCTCACGCGGTCACCGATGCGCAGTTCGCCGTAAGAAGGAACTTCATATGCACGCATGGTGCCATTATCCATTTGGACCGACACGCGGTAGGTCTGGCTGACCGGGGCGTTGGTCGCATTCCGGTTTGCTTCAATGGCATTGCCGGCTACAGCGCCGCCAACCGCACCAACTACCGTCGCAATGTCACGACCGCTGCCGCCGCCGATCTGGCGGCCCACGACGGCGCCGGCCACGCCACCCAGCACCGCACCCACGCCACTGGTGGACCGGGCCTGTTCCTGGGTCTGGACGACCTCCAAATTGTTGACACGGCCATACTCGACGTAGTTGCCCTGAGGCGCTTGCGCGGGGTAAGTTTGTGCAGGGTAGTTCTGCGCAGGATAGGTGGCCACTGGCTGCTGAGTCATGGGCGCAGCGCAAGCAGCGAGGCCGGCAACCAACACCACCGAAGAAGTGATTGTGAAAAAGCGGGATGTGCTCATGGAAGATCTCCTGTAATTAAAACTGAGCCTGGAAGGAAGCGTGCCAGACAGCAACTCCCTCGTTCAGGACATGATTTATTACAGGCCAGGCGCGGCGGGGGCCCAGTGGGGGGCCAAGCTGTCCGCGCGTGGGAAGCCGCGCTTGTGCGTGTAGGAGAACCCTGACGCGGGCCTTTAGGCCTTGCCGGTGGAGCCGTAGCCACCCTCGCCGCGCTCGCTGGCGGTGAAAGAATCCACCACATTGAACTCGGCCTGCATCACCGGAACAATCACCAGCTGTGCAATACGCTCCATCGGTTCGATGGTGAAAGCCACATCGCTGCGGTTCCAGGCACTGACCATCAGCTGGCCCTGGTAGTCGCTGTCGATCAGGCCGACCAGGTTGCCGAGCACGATGCCGTGTTTGTGCCCCAGGCCGGAGCGCGGCAGGATCAAGGCTGCGTAACCCGCATCCTGCAGATAAACCGCCATGCCTGTCGGCACCAGTTGCCAGGCGTTGGGCTTCAGGGTCAGCGGGGCATCCAGACAGGCACGCAAATCCAGTCCGGCACTGCCAGGGGTGGCATAGGTGGGCAAGTTGTCCCGGAGCCTGGGGTCGAGTATCCTGAGGTCGATTTTCATCACTTCATTTCCGTTGAGTAAATTCTTTGGCGGCGCGCTCGGCCAGCCGTCGCAAGGCATCGCCCGGCGCTCCGCTGGAGCCCTGTTTGAGCCGGTATACCGCCCAGCCGGCCGCACCCAGGAACAGCGGCAGGCTCAACATACCCATGCCCGGGAAAAACACGTCGAGAATCTGCAAGGCGATCCAGGCCAGCAGCGCCCACCGCACGATGGACCAGACGGACAAACCGCTGATCACTCCCGCAGGCTCGGGAGAAGGCGGCGCACCCTCGACCGCCTTAAGCTCCAGTTTGCCGGTCGGAACCACTGCAGCGGTTTCGCGTGCCTGCGCAGTTGCGGCCGAGCGCGCGCTCAGTTGCTCCACATAACGCGCGAAGTCGCCATCGGGCGGGGTGTCAGGCATGCGGTCCATGACTGGTTCTGCCTTCAGTTCAAGCGGGCCGCAATATCTGCCACCAGCTGTCGCGCCAGCGACAGCTTGGAAGCGCGTGCCAGCTCGCGGCTGCCCTGGGCATCGACGAGCAGCAGCGCGTTGTCGTCACGGCCGAAGGTGGCCGGGCCGATATTGCCCACCAGCAGCGGCACACCTTTGCGTTTGCGTTTGGCCTGGGCGTTGTCTTCGAGGTCGTGGCTCTCGGCGGCAAAACCCACACAAAACAACTCGCCCGACTGCGCACGCGGCGATTGCGCCACCGTCGCCAGAATGTCCGCGTTCTCGGTAAAAGACAGCTGCGGCGGCTGACCCGACCCGTCTTTCTTGATCTTGCGATCGGAACTGCTGGCTGGGCGCCAGTCGGCCACCGCCGCCGTTGCTATAAAAATAGTAGCTACTGGCGCTTGCTGCATGACGGCTTCAAGCATGTTTTGTGCCGAACGCACATCGATACGGGTAACACCGCGCGGCGTCGGCAGGCTCACTGGCCCGGCCACCAGCGTGACCTCAGCCCCTGCCTCGTGGGCTGCACGGGCAATGGCAAAACCCATCTTCCCGCTCGACAGGTTGGTGATGCCGCGCACCGGATCAAGCGCCTCATAGGTCGGGCCGGCGGTCACCAGCAGCTTCTGGCCGGCCAGCAGTTTGGGACGGAAGAAGGCGATGATGTCCTCGAGCAATTCAGGCGGCTCCAGCATGCGCCCATCGCCGGTTTCGCCGCAGGCCTGAAAGCCCGAACCCACCCCCAGAATGGTCGCGCCATCAGCCGACAGCTGCGTCATGTTGCGCTGGGTCGCCGGATGCGCCCACATTTCGCGGTTCATCGCCGGGGCGATCAGCAGGGGCACCGTGGCCAGCGGCCGCGCCAGGCACATCAGGCTCAGCAGGTCGTCGGCGCGGCCGTGCAGCAGCTTGGCCATGAAGTCGGCGCTGCAGGGCGCGATCAGGATGGCATCGGCTTCGCGGCTCAGGTTGATGTGCGCCATGCTGTTGTCGATGCCGGCTGCAGGACGGCTGTCCCACTGGCTGGTGAACACCGGCCGTCCGCTTAGCGCCTGCAGGGTCACGGCAGTGATGAACTGCGCGGCGGCTTCGGTCATCACCACCTGCACGCTGGCGCCCTGTTTGATCAGGGCACGGCACAACTCTGCCGCCTTGTAGCAAGCGATGCCGCCCGACAGGCCCAGCACGATGTGTTTGCCGGCCAGATCGCCGCTCCCGCCCGATCCGGCCTCGTTTGCTTGCTTCGTCATGCTCCGCAATGTACAGGATGTGCCCCCACGCTTGCCACTTCGTGTGCTGCGCTGCCCCCCGAGGGGGCTATTTTCCTAGGGACGGCCCGTCAGAAAAATGTTTCTCCCAACTCGTAGGCGAGTAGACGCGAGCAGCCACCCGTATAATCCCCGTTTACCACCTATGCGAACTTGCGGTTCGTACCTGACATGACCAAATTTGTCTTCGTCACCGGCGGTGTGGTGTCTTCCCTGGGCAAGGGAATCGCCTCAGCCTCCCTTGCTGCGATCCTTGAATCGCGAGGCCTCAAAGTCACTTTAATCAAGCTCGATCCCTACCTGAATGTGGATCCGGGCACTATGTCCCCCTTTCAGCACGGTGAGGTTTTTGTCACCGACGACGGCGCCGAGACCGACCTGGATCTCGGCCACTATGAGCGTTTCATCGAAACGCGCATGCGCAAGGCCAACAACTTCACCACCGGCCAGATCTACAAAAGCGTGCTCGAAAAAGAGCGCCGCGGCGACTACCTCGGCAAAACGGTGCAAGTCATCCCGCACGTCACCAACGAAATCCAGGAGTTCGTCAAGCGCGGCGCCGGCTATGAGACGCCTGATGCGGTGGATGTGGCCATCGTCGAGATCGGTGGCACCGTGGGTGACATCGAGTCCCTGCCCTTCCTGGAAGCCGTGCGCCAGATGAGTCTGCGCCTGGGCGCCAACAACACCGCCTTTGTGCATCTGAGCTATGTCCCGTGGATTGCCGCGGCCGGCGAACTCAAGACCAAGCCGACCCAGCACACTGCCAAACAGCTGCGCGAGATCGGCATCCAGGCCGACGTGTTGCTGTGCCGCGCCGACCGGCCGATTCCCGCCGAAGAGCGCGCCAAGATTTCGCTGTTTTCGAACGTGCCCGAGTGGGGCGTGATCTCCATGTGGGACGTGGACACCATCTACAAGGTGCCGCGCATGCTGCACGAGCAGGGCCTGGACGGCCTGATCTGCGACAAGCTGCGCCTGAACACGCCGCCCGCCAACCTCAAGCGTTGGGACGACCTGGTCTACGCTACCGAGCACCCGCAAAAGCAGGTCAACATTGCCATGGTGGGCAAGTACGTGGACCTGTCGGACAGCTACAAGTCGCTCAACGAGGCACTGCGCCACGCCGGCATGAAAAACCACGCCAAAGTGGTGATCGAATACGTGGACTCGGAGAGCATCACCCCCGACAACGTGTCACGCCTGGCCAAGTTCGATGGCATCCTGGTGCCCGGCGGCTTCGGCATACGCGGTGTGGAAGGCAAGATCTGCGCGGCGCGTTATGCCCGCGAGAACCAGCTACCCTACCTCGGCATCTGCCTGGGCATGCAGGTCGCCACGATTGAATTCGCACGTCACGTGGCAGGTCTGAAAGACGCCAACAGCACCGAGTTCGAACCCAACACGCCGCACCCGGTCATCGCCCTGATCACCGAGTGGAAGGACGCCGACGGCACGATCAAGACGCGTGATGCCAAGTCCGATCTAGGCGGCACCATGCGCCTGGGCGCGCAGAGTTCCGATGTGGCCAAGGGCACGCTGGCCCATGGCATCTACGGCGACGTGGTCACCGAGCGGCATCGCCACCGCTACGAAGCCAACGTCAACTACCTCGACCAGCTGCGCGCTGCTGGGCTGGTTATCTCCGCGCTGACCCAGCGCGAGCAACTCACCGAAATCGTCGAGTTGCCGCGTGACCTGCACCCCTGGTTTGTCGGGGTGCAGTTCCACCCTGAGTTCAAGTCCACACCGTGGGCCGGGCATCCGCTGTTCAACGCCTATATCAAGGCCACGCTGGATCACCAGGTGGCGGGCAAATCCCTGAAAGTGGTGGCATGAGGCTTTGCAACTTCGAGATCGGCCTCGACAAGCCCTTCTTCCTGATTGCCGGCCCATGCGTCGTCGAATCCGAACAATTGCAGATGGACACCGCTGGCGCGCTCAAGGAGATCACGACCTCCCTGGGCATTCCTTTCATTTTCAAGTCGAGTTACGACAAAGCCAACCGCTCCAGCGGCACCAGCTTTCGCGGCCCAGGCATGGACAAGGGCCTGGAGATCCTGGCCAAGGTCAAGCGTGATCTCGGCCTGCCCATCCTGACCGACGTGCACTCCGAAGCCGAGATCGTCACCGTGGCATCCGTGGTCGACGTGCTGCAGACGCCGGCCTTTTTGTGCCGCCAGACCGACTTCATCCACGCGGTGGCGCAATCGGGTAAACCGGTCAACATCAAGAAGGGCCAGTTCCTCGCGCCCGGCGACATGAAAAACGTGATCGACAAGGCGCGTGCCGCCGCACGGGAAAAAGGCCTGGACCAAGACAGCTTCATGGCCTGCGAACGCGGCGCCAGCTTTGGCTACAACAACCTGGTCTCCGACATGCGCAGCCTGGCCATCATGCGCGAGACCGACGCGCCTGTGGTGTTTGACGCCACGCATTCGGTGCAACTGCCCGGTGGCAACGGTACCAGCAGCGGCGGCATGCGCGAGATGGTGCCGGTGCTGGCCCGTGCGGCGGTGGCGGTCGGTATTGCCGGTCTGTTCATGGAAACCCACCCCGACCCGGCAAATGCCATGAGCGACGGCCCCAACGCGGTGCCGCTGAAACACATGAAGGCCCTGTTGGAAACGCTGCTCGAACTGGACCGCGTGACCAAGAAAAACGGCTACCTCGAGAATCATTTCGAGGCCTGAACCAGGCCCGCAAGCAAAGAAAGCCCTCCATGACACCCGCCTACATCATTGTCGACATGAAGATCACCGACCCCGAACAGTACAAGCAGTACATGGCTGCCGCCCCGGCCGCGGTGGCTGCCGCCGGCGGTGAATACCTCGTGCGCGGCGGCAAGTTCGAGGCGCTGGAAGGCCATTGGCAGCCAGCGCGCGTTGCCATGCTGCGTTTTCCCAGCTATGACAAGGCCAAGGCTTTTTACGACGACGAGATGTATCTTGCCGCGCGCACCAAGCGCGCCGGCGCCACCGAGTTTTTCAATATGGTGCTGGTTGAAGGTGTTGCCGCCCCGGTCTGACCGCCCCCCCCCACAAACAAGAAGGAACCTAATGAGCGCAATTGTTGATATCGTCGGCCGTGAAATCCTGGACAGCCGGGGCAACCCCACCGTCGAATGCGATGTGTTGCTGGAGTCCGGCGTCATGGGCCGTGCCGCCGTGCCTTCGGGTGCCTCCACCGGCTCGCGCGAAGCCATCGAGCTGCGCGACGGCGACAAGTCGCGTTACCTCGGCAAGGGCGTGCTCAAGGCCGTCGAATACATCAACACCGAAATCTCCGAAGCCGTGCTGGGCCTGGACGCCAGTGAGCAAGCTTTCCTGGACCGGACGCTGATCGACCTGGACGGCACCGAGAACAAGTCGCGCCTGGGCGCCAATTCCACGCTGGCCGTCAGCATGGCGGTGGCGCGTGCCGCTGCCGAGGAAGCCGGCCTTCCGCTGTACCGCTACTTCGGCGGCATGGGCGCGATGCAGATGCCGGTGCCCATGATGAACGTCATCAACGGCGGCGCCCACGCCAACAACAGCCTGGACCTGCAGGAGTTCATGATCGTGCCGGTGGGTGCGCCCAGCTTCCGCGAAGCCCTGCGCTGGGGTGCCGAAGTCTTTCATGCGCTCAAGAAAATCCTGCATGACCGGGGCATCAGCACCGCCGTCGGCGACGAAGGCGGGTTTGCGCCCAGCGTCGAGAACCATGAGGCGGCGATTGCGCTGATTCTGGAAGCCATCGACAAGGCCGGTTACACCGCCGGTGAGCAGATCGCGCTGGCGCTGGATTGCGCGGCCAGCGAGTTTTACAAGGACGGCGAATACGTACTCGAAGGCGAAGGCGGCCTGCGCCTGAACGCCCAGCAATGGACCGACATGCTGGCCACCTGGTGCGACAAGTACCCGATCATCAGCATCGAGGACGGCATGCACGAGGGCGACTGGGACGGCTGGAAGATCCTGACCGAACGCCTGGGCAAGAAGGTGCAACTGGTCGGCGACGACCTGTTCGTCACCAACACCAAAATCCTCAAGGAAGGCATCGACAAAAACATTGCCAATTCCATCCTGATCAAGATCAACCAGATCGGCACTCTGACCGAGACCTTTGCCGCGATCGAGATGGCCAAACGCGCCGGCTACACCGCGGTGATTTCGCACCGATCCGGCGAGACCGAAGACAACACCATTGCCGACATCGCGGTCGGCACCAACGCCGGACAGATCAAGACCGGCTCGCTGAGCCGCTCCGACCGCATGGCCAAGTACAACCAGCTGCTGCGCATCGAGGAAGACCTGGGCGACATCGCGACCTATCCTGGCCGCAATGCTTTCTACAACCTGAAGTAATGGTCCCCACACTCGTCGCTGCGAGCGCCTACTGCGCGTTGCCCCTTGCAAACAGACGGGGGGCCGCTGCGCCTGGGGCCCGGCAAAGCCGGCTCCGCGGCCCTGGCTGGCCTGGACCCGCCCTCCCCAAGCGAGTGCACTTCGAGCCATTTGCGGCCCATCGGGCCTAGGGATATGGGCTCCCGCGTCGTCTCCGTCCTCCTGATTGTGCTGCTCATCATCGTGCATGCACAACTCTGGCACGGCCGGGGCAGCCTTCCCAGCGTCAACGAGATGCAGCGCCGGCTCACCGAGCAGACGGCGCAAAACGCCAAGGCCGAAGCCGACAATGCACGCCTGTCTGCGGAGGTCAAAGACCTGCGTGAAGGCCTTGAAATGGTCGAAGAAAAAGCGCGCCAGGAGCTGGGCATGGTCAAGCCCAATGAAATTTTTGTGCAGATCACGCCCTGACCTGCCCGGCTGCACCTCCCTGGATGCAGTCGAATCCACTATGCTTTCGATAGCGGCTTACGCCCGCCAACCGTGGGCTGGAGGCACTTTTCCTTGAAAACCGAGGCAGCACCGCCGCTGCACATCCGCCTGCTGGGCGCGCCGGGTACCGGCAAGACCCAACTGGCGGCGGCGCTGCGAACAGCCCTCTCGGGCGCTCAACATGCGGCGCCGACGTTCACCCTTGAAGACAACCCGGCGCAGCTATTTCACAGCAGGAACGCCTCTGCTTTGGTGACCCTGCTGATGGGTCTGGACCTTCCCGCGCCTCCCGCTTGCGCAGGGGTGCAGCAGACCGCCGACCGCGCGTTGCGCGACGTACTTGCGCAGTCCGGCATCAGCTACCAAGTGGTGTACGGACAGGGCGAGCAGCGCCTGCGCAGCGCGCTGGCCGCGATACAGGGTGCAGAAATACCCACCGGGGTGCAGGACAGCCGAGCGCAGTGGATCTGGGCCTGCGACAACTGCAGCGATCCGCAGTGCGAGCGCCGCCTGCTCAGCAAGTTGCTGACTGCCCGCGGCGCAACGCCCTGATCACTGCACCGTCGGCGCCGGCGGCAACTGCCCCGCCGGGCTGGTGAAAATCTGCGCGGCATCGACCGGGTCAAAGCCGTACTGCGCGCCGCAGAATTCGCAGCCCACGTCGATGCGCCCCTGCTCGGCAAGGATGCTTTCGACTTCGGCCGTACCCAGGCTGCGTAACATGCCGCTGACACGCTCCTGCGAACAGCTGCAGGCAAAGGTCGGTGTGCTGGGCACAAAACGTGTCATCTTCTCTTCCCAAAACAGGCGATGCAACAGGGTGTCGGCGTCCAGCGTTAGCAACTCTTCGCGCTTGAGGCTGGAAGCCAGAATCGCAATGCGGTTGTAGTCCTCGTTCAGGCCGATCTCGTCTTCGTTGGCATCTGCGCTGCTCTGCCCCTGCAAATTGCCCTGGCCCTTGACCGGCAGGCGCTGGATCAGCAAACCGGCTGCCACCTCGCCGTCGGCCGCGAGGATCAGTTTTGTATCCAACTGTTCGCTTTGCAGCATGTAATGCTCCAGCACCTCGCCGAGACTCTCGATTTTTTCATGCTTGTCGCCGAACAGTGGCACCACGCCCTGGTAAGGCTGGCGGCCCGGCAGCTTGTCTTTGGGGTCCAGCGTGATCGCGCAGCGCCCCTGGTTGTTGACGTTGACGAGACGGCTCAGGCTGTCACCGGGCAGCACCTCGCCAGTCACTGTTGCCGTGGCGCGCAGGCTCAGATCCGGCTGCACCTCGGCCACGGCCAGCTTGAGCGGGCCGTCCCCAAAAATCTGCAGCACCAGCGCGCCGTTGAATTTAATGTTGCTCTGCATCAGCGCGCCGGCCGCCGTCATTTCGCCCAGCAACTGCAGCACTTCAGACGGATAGCCACCGGCAGCCTCGCGGCGTTTAAGAATTTCCTGCCAAGCATCCGTCAGGCGTACCAGCATGCCGCGTACCGGCAGTCCGTCGAAAATAAATTTATGCAGTTCGGACATTACAGGCCCCCATGGTTGCTCACTGCGAGCCTGCGGCAACTCCCTGCCCCTTGCACGGAAAAAGGGGCCCCTGCGCCTGCGGGCCGGCAGAGCCGGACCCGCGGCCGCTGCTGGAAAAGTCCTGCCCCCCACGCTCCTCCACTGGCTGTGGCTCGCTGCCCCCCGAGGGAGCCGCTGCGCCTGCTGCCCGGCGAAGCCGGACCCGCGGCCCTGGCTGAAATAAAAGCCCGCACGCCGGTTTCTTGTGTGTACTTGTTCGATTGGGTCATTGTGTAGGTTCGCTCAAGCGAGCTTCTTGAGCCCGGTCTTGTAGCGCCGGGCATTCTCTATGTAGTGCTGAGCGCTCATTTTTAAACCCTCGATCTGTTCAGACGTCAGTTGCCGGACCACCTTTGCAGGACTGCCGAGGATCATGGACCCATCCGGGAACTCCTTGCCTTCGGTCACCAGCGCGCCAGCGCCCACCAGACAGTTTTTGCCGATCCGCGCTCCGTTAAGCACCACCGCCTGAATGCCGATCAATGATCCTTCCCCAATGGTGCAACCGTGCAGCATGACCTGGTGGCCGATGGTGACGTTGTCGCCTATCGTCAGGGGCATACCCATGTCGGCATGCAGCACGCTGTTGTCCTGGATGTTCGATCCCTTGCCGATGCTGATGGTTTCCGTATCGCCTCTGATCACCACGCCAAACCAGACACTGCTGTCTTGGGCAAGGCAGACGTGGCCCATCACTTGCGCGTTGTCGGCTACCCAGGCCGTCTCGTGCAGAACCGGGGTCAGGTCGTCAAGTTGGTAAATGCTCATGGTGTGCTGCAATCCTGATGAATTTGGGGCGATTCCATTGTAAGGAGGGGCGGCATCGCATCAGTCGGCCAACAGACCCGCCTAGAATTGCTGCGCAGGCGCAACGCTCTGCCTCACACCAATGACCCTCGACCCCGATCTTCTGTTTGAGCACACTTCGGATGCAGTCATTGTCCTGGACCGGGGGCTTTGCATTCAACGCCTGAACCACAAAGCCAGCTTGCTCTATCGCCGCAGTGCGACAGAACTGGTGGGCAAGTATTTGCTCGACGTTTTCCCGGATGCCAGCTCAGTTGCCTCGGACCAGTTGATGGGCGCCCACGCCGGAACGCTGCCTCGCAGGTTCGAGATGTTCATTCCAGGGCTGTTTGCCTGGCACACCGTACTCGCCGTCCCGCATGACGATACGCTGGTTCTCTTCGTTCGCGATATCACCGACCGGGTTCGCCGCGAGCAGGACGAGGCCGTACAGGCAGCCGTGCGCGGCATTGTGGAGAACCTCCCGGTGTTGATCACCATCACACGCGGGCCGACCCATCGTATCGAACTGATGAACGCGATGGCGCGGGCACTCGTGGGCAATGTGGAAATGGTTGGCGAATTGCTTGGCAACGTCATGCCCGAACTACGTTCGCAGGGGGTGATCGACCGACTCGACGCGGTGTACGCCGGTGGCGTACGTTTTGAAGGCCGTGAGGTGCCCGTAAACTGGCAGCCGCCAGGGAGCCAAACGCCCCGCCACAGTTACTTTCACCTTGTTTACGAGCCTTTGCTTGGACCCGCGGGCGAGATCAATGGCATCTTGCATCTCGGTGTCGAAGAGACCGAGCAGGTGCACAAACGGGACGTTCTGGCACGCTACGCCGCCGAGCGGGTGGCCATACTGGAGCAGTTGTCCGAAGGCGTGATCATTACCGACGCGGCGGGGCAAATCACTTTTGTCAACGAAGCGGCAAAACGCTTGCATGGGGTGGCGGTGCTGGGGGTGCCGCCTGACGGCTACACCCAAGCCTACAACCTGCTCACTGAAGACGGTGCGCCCTATCCGGTGGAAAACTTGCCGCTGAGCCGGGCGGTTCGCACCAATCAGGCTGTGATTGGTGAAAGATGGCGCATTCGCCGTCCAGACCAGACCGAGGTGGTGGTGGCCGGGAACGCCAAACCAGTGTTCGGCGTCAATGGGGAGCGCGTCGCGTGTGTGCTGACCCTCAACCTCACGGGCCAGGATGCAGCGCCGGGCACCGATGGGCCTTGAGGCGCGGCGCATGATACCAACGCCCGCCCCACCTCCTGACCTGAGAAACCTGGCGCTGCAGGCGCTGCTCATGCCGGATCCACAGCAAAAAGTGCTTCTAGCCCTCGCCCTGCAAGCGCGGGCAGCTACGCTTTCGATAGCAGACAAGCTTCACATCGATCCGCCCACCGGTCTGCCCGGCTGCCCCGCGCGGCCGGAACTGCGCTCGCACCTGGACGTGCCCAAGCGCTCGCCGTACACACCAGCCGGCCTCGCCGCGCTGATACATGCGGTGACTCACATCGAGTTCAACGCGATCAACCTCGCACTCGACGCAGCTTGGCGCTTCGACAACATGCCGCCGGCGTATTACCTCGACTGGCTGCGTGTGGCGGCTGAAGAAGCGCATCACTTCAGCCTGCTGCGCGCGCAACTGCAGGCCATGGGTTACGACTATGGGGACTTCCCCGGCCACACCGGGCTCTGGGACATGACCCACAAAACCGCCGATGACGTTCTGGCGCGCATGGCGCTGGTGCCGCGCACGCTGGAAGCGCGCGGCCTGGACGCCACACCCGCCATGCAGGCCAAGCTGCGCAAGGTCGGCACGCAAGATGCGCTGGCGGTGGTAGCCATCCTCGACATCATCCTGTGCGACGAAATCGGCCATGTCGCCATCGGCAACCACTGGTACCGGCATCTGTGCGCTGAGCGCGGGCTCGAGCCGATTACCACCTACGCTGAACTGGCCGCAGCTTACGACGCACCCCGGCTCAAGGGGCCGTTCAACCTTGGCGCGCGGCGGGCTGCGGGGTTTGATGAGGATGAGTTGGCGCTGCTGGGTGGCTGACCTAACATCCCAGCTTTCGTTTGCGAGCTCTCGATTTAAGCCATCTTTTTGAAGCCGCTCAACACAACACAACACAACACTACCTGCAGGGCTGGATCAGCCCGCACCAGATGCTGGCCGTGCGACCGGCGGAACCGATACCGACGAAGCCATCCAGGGTGCGCAAAGCGGCTATCCCTTCCGGCGCGACGACATGTACGCTGTGCCCGGCCTGTAAGCCAAATTGACCTTCAGCCCATGTCCAGCGGGCGCAATCAGATATCGAATAGATAGCAATCTGAACAGCTACTCAATCAACCTTGATCTGTGCGGCCTTGACGATGCGCGCGTTGTTGGCCGATTCTTGCGCGATCTGCCGTGCGAAATCGGCGGCGCCGCCGATGCTCGGCACGTTGTCGGCACTGAGCAGGCGTTTTCGCAAGTCCGGCGTCTGCAAAGCCAGGTTGATCTCGGTGTTGAGCCGATGCAACACAGTCGCCGGCGTATTGCCCGGCGCAAACACGCCAAACAACGAACTCAGGTTGGCCGGAGCGAATCCCAACTCCGCGAAGGTCGGAACCTGCGGCAGGGCATCCACCCGCCCAGGCGCACCGACTGCTAGCGGCCGCAGCTTGCCCGACAGGATGTGCGGCATCACCGCGCCGCTGAGGTTGGTGGTGATCACTTCGAACTGACCACTCAGTGCATCAGTCAGTTGCTGGCCGCCGCCCTTGTAGGGAATGTGCGTGATCTCCACCTTCGCGCCGTTCTGGACCTGCTCAAGCACGATGTGGCCGACGGTGGCCAGACCCGAGGTTGACCAGCGCACGCTGCCGGGTTTGGCCTTGGCCGCCGTCAGCATGTCCTTGAAATCCTTGCCTTCGAAAGCGGACGTCGCCAGCAGCACCACCGGCGAATACATCACGCTGGCCACAGGCGCGATGTCCTTGATCGGGTCATAGGGCAGCTTGCCCAAGTGCGGGTTCAGTGCCAGCGGGCTGATCGACGAAAAACCCAGGGTGTAGCCGTCAGGCGCGGCCTTTGCCACAACATCCATGCCTATGCTGCCGCCGGCGCCGGCGCGGTTTTCGATCAGGACCGGAGTGGCCAGTTGCTGAGACAGCTTTTCGGCCAACGCACGCGCGATGTTGTCGCTGATGCCGCCGGGCGGATAAGCCACCACGATGCGGATGGGGCGCGCCGGCCAGCCGGCCTGGGCGAGAGAGATCGAAGGCAGCGTGGTAGCGCACAGCGCAAGCAAAGGGAGGGCCAGCAGGCGGCGGCGTGATGGGAGCAAAGACATAAGTTTTCCTGAGTTTGAACGTTGCACCATTTTGCCTCGCGCTCTGAAGACGTATCCCCGGTCCCTTCAAGCAGGGGCCGCGGGTCCGGCTCCGCCGGCCCGCAGACGCAGCGGCCCCCTCGGGGGGGCAGCGCAGTACACGAAGTGACAAGCGTGGGGGCTCTATCTAGCCTCTCGGGTGATGCTGCGAATGCAGCGCCTTGAGCCGCTCGCGCGCCACATGCGTGTAGATGGTGGTCGTCGAGATGTCCGCATGGCCCAGCAGCATCTGCACCGCGCGCAGGTCGGCGC
>NZ_JACDDD010000061.1 GCF_013817205.1 Polaromonas sp. | reverse complement strand
ATCTTCACACCCACCGAAGGCGCCATCGCTGCCTGCCTGTGGGCCATGGTGCTGGGTTTTGCCTGGTACCGCACGCTGAACTGGAAGATGTTCATCAAGGTCTCGCTGGACACGGTGGAGACCACCGCCACGGTGCTGTTCATCGTCGCGGCCGCCAGCATCTTCGGCTGGATGCTGACTGCGACCGGTGTGACGGCGGCGATCTCGGAGTGGGTGCTGGGCTTTACCAAGGAACCCTGGGTGTTCTTGCTGCTGGCCAACCTCTTGATGCTGTTTGTCGGCTGCTTCCTGGAACCCACGGCGGCCATCACCATTCTCGTGCCCATCCTGGTGCCGATCTGCCAGCAACTGGGCATAGACCTGGTTCACTTCGGCCTGGTGATGGTGCTGAATCTGATGATCGGGCTGCTGCATCCGCCCATGGGCATGGTGCTGTTTGTCCTTGCGCGGGTGGCCAAACTGTCGGTAGAGCGAACCACCGTCGCCATCCTGCCCTGGCTGGTACCGCTGCTGGGCTCGCTGGCTCTGATCACCTACTTTCCAAAACTGGTGCTTTGGCTGCCGAAAATGTTTTACTGAAAAGCTGGATGGCCATGTCAGACAAGACCGAAGATCAAGCTGACGCGGCTATCGGCTACGCGGCTGTCCTCCGGCCTGCGGCCTCCTCCTTGATGCCGCTGCGCCGAGCACCACGCCGACATGATCTTGCGGCTCCACATGTTTTCGAGCCACGCAAACCAACGCCATGGCCTGCGTGGGAGGCTGGAGCGGGTAGCGCAGCGAAATCAAGGAGGAGCAGTGGCCATAGGCCACGCGGGGGACATTCGCGGAGCTATCCGTCCCAGCATCCTGAGCCAGCACTGCACTGAACCGCCGTCCGAACTCAAAAACCACAACCGACAACAAGCATGACTCCCTTCATCAGACTCCACAAAGACGACGACGTTGTCATCGCACGAACTCAACTCATAGGCGGTGCGTTGATTGAAAACATCACCACCAAAGGCCTGATTCCGCCCGGACATAAAGTGGCGGCACGCGCTTTGAACACAGGCGATGCCGTCCGGCGCTACAACCAGATCATCGGTTTCGCCAGCCAGCCGATTGCGGCGGGCGAACATGTGCACACGCACAACCTCAACATGGGGCCCGACAAGGGCGACTTCGCGCGCGACTACGCCTATGGCGCAGACGTCAAGCCGGCACCTGCCAAGCGCGAGGCGACCTTCATGGGCATCAAACGCGCCGACGGCCGCGTGGCCACGCGCAACTACATCGGCGTGCTGACCAGCGTGAACTGCTCGGCCACGGCAGCGCGCGCGATTGCCGACAATTTCTCGCGGCAGACCAATCCGTCGGCGCTGGCGGCCTTTCCGAATGTCGACGGCGTGGTCGCTCTCACGCACGGCACCGGCTGCGGCATGGACGACAAGGGCATGGGCATGCAGATTCTGGAGCGCACGCTTGCCGGCTACGCCACCCACGCCAACTTTGCTGCGGTGCTGGTGGTCGGCCTCGGTTGCGAGGCGAACCAGATCAATGCCTGGCTGGCGCACAGCGCGCTGCGTGAAGGCGACAACTTCCGCGTCTTCAACATCCAGGACACCGGTGGCACCCGCAAAACGGTGGACAAGGGCATAGCCCTGATCAATGAGATGCTGCCACGCGCCAATGCCGTGAAGCGCGAGCCCTGCAGCGCGGCCCACATCACCATCGGCCTGCAGTGCGGCGGCTCGGACGGCTACTCTGGCATCAGTGCCAACCCGGCGCTGGGCGCGGCGGTGGACCTGCTTGTCGCGCACGGCGGCACCGCCATCCTGTCGGAAACGCCCGAGGTCTATGGCGCCGAACATCTGCTGACACGCCGCGCGGTGCGGCGGGAGGTGGGCGAAAAACTGGTCGAACGCATCAAGTGGTGGGAACACTACACCGAGATCAACGGCGGTGAAATGAACAACAACCCCTCGCCCGGCAACAAGGCAGGCGGCCTGACGACGATTCTGGAAAAGTCGCTGGGTGCAGTGGCCAAGGGCGGCACCAGCAACCTGGAAGCCGTCTACGAATACGCCGAGCCGGTCGGCGCGCACGGTTTTGTCTACATGGACACGCCGGGTTACGACCCGGTCAGTGCCACCGGCCAGGTCGCCGGCGGCGCCAACCTGATCTGCTTTACCACTGGGCGCGGTTCGGCCTACGGCTGCGCGCCCTCGCCATCGCTGAAGCTGGCGACCAACTCTGCGTTGTGGCGCAAGCAGGAAGAAGACATGGACATCAACTGCGGCGAGATCATCGACGGGGCCAGCACGGTGGCCGAGATGGGCCAGCGCATCTTTGAGCTGGTGCTGGCCACGGCCTCCGGCGAAAAAAGCAAAAGCGAAGCGCATGGCTACGGGCAAAACGAGTTTGTGCCCTGGCAGGTCGGCGCAGTGATGTGACAGCCAATTCTTCTATGCAAAAAACCATTCCAGTCCCCGCCCTGCAAGCGCAGGTAGCTACTGTTTTGATAGCAGCCGGCAGCTCTGCCGAAGAAGCCGCCACCGTCGCCGCCAACCTGGTCTTTGCCAATTTGAGCGGCCATGACTCACACGGTGTCGGCATGTTGCCGCGTTATGTAGACGCGGTGCTCGAGCGCGGCCTGATTCCCAACAACAGCCTGCGTGTGCTGCTGGACACCGGTTCGCTGCTCACGCTGGACGGCCAGCGTGGTTACGGCCAGGTGATCGGCCAGCAGGCCATGGCGATGGGCATGGAACGCGCCAAAACCCACGGCAGCTGCATCATGACACTGGCCAATTCGCACCATCTGGGCCGCATCGGCCACTTTGCCGAGATGGCGGTCGCGCAGGGCCTGGTCTCCATGCACTTCGTCAACGTGCTGTCGCGTCCGGTGGTGGCGCCCTTCGGCGGCGCCGATGGGCGTTACGGCACCAACCCCTGCTGCATCGGCATTCCGCTGGCAGGACGCGCACCTTTCATATTGGACTTCGCCACCAGCCGCGTCGCGCAGGGCAAGATGCGCGTCGCCCACAACGAGGGCAAGCAGGTCGAAGCCGGCATGCTGATCGACGAGTTCGGCCGCGCCACCACCAACCCCGGCGTGGTGGTGGTGCCGCAGAGCAACGGCCTGTTCGGCGCGCTGATGGCCTTTGGTGAACACAAGGGTTACGGCATGGCGGTGGCCTGCGAGCTTCTGGGCGGCGCGCTGACGGGCAGCGGCACCGCGCACAAACCGGCCGACCCGTCCATCCGCGCGGTGATCAACGGCATGCTGACCATCCTGATCGATCCGGCCAAACTCGGCACCCAGGCCAGTTTTGAGCAGGAGGCGCTGGCCTTCGCCGATTGGCTGAAGGCCGCGCCGGCGGCGCCCGGCACCGACGCGGTGCTGATCGCCGGCGACCCGGAACGCGCCAAGCGCATCCAGCGCCAAGACAGCGGCATAGAGGTCGACAAAGAGACCTGGCGGGAAATCGTGGCGGCTGGCCGCAAGGTCGGGGTGTCGCTGCCGGACTGATTCCGTCATGCGCCGCCTACTACTAAATTGATAGCTGCCCGACTTTGCTGGACGGGGGCTGGAAGCCAAAATGACCATTAATTTACCCGAGACAGGGGCCCGGCTAAAGCAGGCCATCCTGCCCACGCTCGCGGCCCGCATCGTCGGCGTCCCGAGCTATGCCCGCACCGGAGCGCCCGGGGTGGTGCACCTGGGCCTGGGCGCTTTCCACCGGGCCCATCAGGCGCTGGTCTTCGATACCCTGCTACAGCGCGGTGATGGACGCTGGGGCGTATTCGGCGTGGCCATGCGCAGCACCACACTGGCTGACAGCTTGCAGGCGCAGGACGGCCTCTATGCGGTGCAGGTGGCCAGCAGCGACGGCAGCCAGTGGCAGGTCAGCGGCGCGCTCTGGCAGACCGCCGTGGCCGCGCGCGAGCCGGCGCGCGTGACGCAAGCCATCGCCGCACCTTCCACCCGTTGGCTCACGCTGACGGTGACTGAAAAAGGCTATGGCCTGGAACTGGGCCACTTGATCGCCCAAGGCCTGGCAGCCCGCCACGCGGCCGGCCTGCCGGGGCTGACCATCGCCTCCTGCGACAACCTGGTGGGCAACGGGCGCCAGTTGCAGTCACTGTGTGTGGCGGCCGCGCGGCAGCTGAGCCCGGCACTTGCGCACTGGGTGGCCGGCCATTGCGCCTTTCCCAACAGCATGGTGGACCGCATCGTGCCGGCCGCCACGCCGCAACGGCTGGCCGCAGCGCGCGAGGCCCTGGGCGTGGCCGACGACGCCGCGCTGGGCACTGAGGCCTTTTGGGAATGGGTGATCGAGCGGCGTTTTGCCGACGCCTCTGACGCAGCGGTACTGGCCAGCACCGGGGTGACCGTGGTGGACGACGTGGCCCCGTTCGAGGACGCCAAGCTGCGCCTGCTCAACGGCAGTCACACCGCCATGGCTTGTATGGGCGCAGTGGCCGGCTGGCCGGTGATTGGCGACTGCATCACGCAGCCAGCGGTGCGCAGCTTCATCCACGGCCTGATGACGCAGGAAGTCGGCCCGCAACTCGACCGCCCGGACTGGCCGGCTTATCGCGACGCACTGCTGGCGCGGTTTGCCAACCCGGCGCTGCAGCATAGCGTGCATCAGATTGCCACCGACTCCTCGCAAAAGATTCCGCAGCGCTGGCCCCCCTCGGTGCTGGGCGCGCTACGCGCCGGTCTGCCGGTGGACCGGCTGGCCTTTGCCGCTGCCGCCTGGATGCGTTATGTGCGGGGCAGCGACGAGCGTGGCCAGGCCTACGCCATGAACGACCCGATGGCGGGCGAACTGCAGGCCCTGGCGCTCGCGCATGCCGGAGATGCCGCAGCCAGTGTGCAGGCGCTGGGCAGGCTGACCGCGATCTGGGGTGAGATCTTGCCGAAAGATGAACGTTGGTTGGCACTCGCCACCCGCAGCTTGGACGACATCCAGCGTCTGGGGGTACTGGGCGCGCTGGAGCAGTTTCAGGCCGGGCTGGACGGCAAATAAAGCTTTTTGCCAGACTTATGAATCAAATCAACCTCTAGCCCACGTCGGGTGGACCTGAGTAGCTACTGATTTGATAGCACCTCGGCGCCACGGAGGACTAACCCAGCAACATGCCCAGGCTGGCGTCCAGGTGTTCGGACGGCAGGCGCTTGAAACCGGAGCGTGAGTAACGCTGCAGCCGGCCCATCATGAAAGCCACGAGGACCGAGGCCTGAACCTGGGCCTGCACCGTCGGCATGGCCGCACCGTCCGAGGCTGCGCCCTCGCGCAGGCTTTGCTTGAGGCTGGCTTCGAGCTTGTCGAAGAACTGGTTCATGCGCTCCTGCAGGCGGTCGTTTTCAAACACCAGCGCGTCGCCGGCCATGACGCGGGTCATGCCGGGGTTTTTCTCGCCGAACTGCAGCAGCATCATGACCAGCTTGCGAGTGCGCACGCCGGGGTCGGTTTCACGTTCAGTGATCTGGTTGACCAGGGTGAAGACGGTCTGCTCGATGAACTCGATCAGCCCCTCGAACATCTGCGCCTTGCTGGCGAAGTGGCGGTACAGCGCCGCTTCGCTGACTTCCAGCCGCGAAGCGAGTGCCGAGGTGGTGATGCGCTCCGCACCCGGTTGCTCCAGCATGGTTGCCAGCGCCTGCAGGATCTGCACACGACGCTCGCCCGGCTTGGGCCGCTTGCGCGGCGCGGCTGCTGCGGGAAGCGAAGGGCTCACTTCAGACTCGAACTCGGACATAGGTGGCGTTGTAAGAGATGTTTCAAAAGCTAAAGACTGACTGGATTCTCTCACAGCTTATAGGAGCATCCGCGGGCTCGCCAGAGCGGTCCGCTGGACCCAACAAGCCGGTTGCCGGTGGAGTTTCAGGCCGCCAGCGGCATCACCAGTTGCACCCGCAAGCCGCCCTGCGCCCCGGCTGGCGCCAGCGAGAGTTGCGCGCCATGCAGGCGCGCGATCTCGTCGGCAATCGCCAGCCCCAGGCCGTTGCCCTCGCCGGCCGTCCCGGGCACGCGGTAAAAGCGTTCCAGCGCACGCGTGTATTCGGCCGAGGGGATGCCGGGCCCGTCGTCTTCAACCTCCAGCACCACCTGCGCCTGCCTGGAAGCCGGCTTGTCCTCCTGCCGGCAACGCAGGGTCACCGTGCCGCCGGTCGGCGTGTATTTCACAGCGTTGTCCACCAGATTGCTCACCAGTTCGCGCAGCATCCATTCGTGGCCGGCCACCTGGGCAAAGCCGGCATCCAGCCCGAGGTCGATGTTTTTGGCATGGGCGGCGTCCAGGTGCAGGGCCAGCACCGCTTCGCACAAATCCTTCAGGTCCACCCGCTGCCGAGGCTGGCCCCCCATGCTGGACGCATCGGCGCGCGACAGGGCCAGCAACTGATTGGCCAGCTGCGAGGTACGCCGGGTGGCGCTGCGCAGGGCCGTGATTTTTTCTGCCGACAGCGTCAGCTGCCCGCGCGCGGCCGGCGCGCCCGCCGCCTGGGCCCAGGCCTCGACCTGGGCCTGCAGCCCGGCCAGCGGGGTGCGCAGCTGGTGCGCGGCATCTGCCACAAAGCGGCGCTGGCCTTCGGCCTGGTCGTTGACCAGCGCAAACAGGCGGTTCAGCGACGCCACCAGCGGCTGCACCTCGGCCGGCGTGCTGCGCGGATCGATGGCGCTGAGGTCACGTGGCGAGCGCCGTTCGACCGCATCCTTCAGGTCCAGCAGCGGCCGCAGCGCGCGGGTGACGGCCCAGTTGACCGCAAACCCCGCGACCAGCAGCAGCACCAGGTTGGGCAGCAGAACCTTGAGCATCACCGAACGCACCCACTGCTGGCGCGCGTCGGAGCCGTCGGCCAGCTGCAGGATCAGCTCGCCGGCGGGGGTCCGGGCGCGCTGCGCCGCGATGCGGTAAGTCACGCCGTCTTGCTCCATGCTGTGCAGTTCGGGCTCGCGAGTGGCTGGCACCAACACGCTGATCCAGCTCTCGCCGGCCAGGAAATTGCCCTCGGTGTCTGAAATGCGGAACCCCGCAAAACCGCTTTGCGCCTTGAAAAATTCTTCCAGCGGCGGCGCCAGCAGCATCACCGGCGCGCCGCCCGGGACGCCGGGGGCCAGCACCGAATCAGCCAGCAGCGGAATCAGCCGCGTGAGTTGCTGGTCCTGCTGCAGGGCGGCATTGCCAGCGGTCTGGTAATCGAAGTAAATGCTGACCAGCGCAAACAGGCTCAGCGGCAGCAGCAGCAGCAGCAGCAGCCGGCGCTGCAGGCCGGATTTCATGGCTGCCGGCAGGCGCGCGGCGGCAGTAGCCGGGGGGTCTGCGGATGCGCCGGGGGGCGGGCTCATGGCGGCGCTGGACGAGACCTGCCGCAGCTCAGCCGCCGGCGGGCGCTGCATCCACCAGTTCCAGCCGGTAGCCGAAACCGCGGATAGAGCGCAGGGCCACGCCATGCGGTTCGAGCTTGCCGCGAAGCCGCGAGATATACACCTCGATGGCGTTGGGCGTGATTTCCTTGTCCCAGCCGGTAAGCGCGGCCAGCAGTTTTTCCTTGCTGGCGGGTTTGGGCGCGTGGATCAGCAGGTATTCCATCACCGTCCATTCGCGCGGGCCGAGTTCTATCAGTTGGCCGTTGGCGCGCGCCTGGCGGTTTGCGGAATCGAGCTCCAGGCTGCCGAAACTGAGGATGGCGCTGGTCGCCGCCTGGGAGCGGCGCAACAGCGCACGCAGGCGGGCGAGCAGTTCGGGCAGCTCGAAGGGTTTGACCATGTAGTCGTCGGCACCGAGGTCCAGCCCCTGCACCCGGTCCTCCAGCGCATCGCGCGCGGTCAGAATCAGCACCGGCATCGCCAGACTGCGGCTGCGCAGGCGCCGCGTGAGCTCCAGGCCGTCGGTGCGCGGCAGGCCGATATCGATGATGGCGGCATCAAAACTCTCGGCCAGCAGCACTTCCTCGGCACGCTCGGCACTGCCGACCCAGTCCACGGCATACCCGGCGTCGCTGAGCCCCAGCTTGATGCCGCTGGCCAGCATGACGTCGTCTTCAACGAGGAGCAATCTCATTTACTTGGCTCCCCCCCGAAACGCCTCCGGCGCCTCCCCCTCCAGGGGGCGCCGCCTGTGGGCCGGCAAAGCCGGTTCCACGGCGGCCGCTTGAACTGGGAGCAAGCGCGCCATCACAGCGCCTAGTGGGATCTAATCATCGTGCCGTACGCCTGATCCGTCAGGATTTCCAGCAGCATGGCGTGCGGCACGCGGCCGTCGATGATGTGCACCGAATTCACGCCGCTTTTGGCCGCGTCCAGCGCGCCTTCGATCTTGGGCAACATGCCGCCGGAGATCGTGCCGTCGGCAAACAGGTCGTCGATCTCGCGCGCGCTCAGGTCGGTCAGCAACTCACCGGCCTTGTTGAGCACACCGGGCGTGTTGGTCAGCAACACCAGCTTCTCGGCCTTGAGCACGATGGCGAGTTTGCCAGCGACCACGTCGGCATTGATGTTGTAGCTCTCGTTGTGCTCGCCAAACCCGATCGGGCTGATGACCGGGATGAAGGCATCGTCCTGCAACGCCTTGACCACGCTCGGGTCGATGCCGACGATGTCGCCGACGTAGCCAATGTCGTGCTCTTTAGAGACGTCGTCCTTGTCCAGCATCTTGAGCTTTTGCGCGCGGATCAGGCCGCCGTCGCGGCCGGTCAGGCCCACGGCCTTGCCGCCGGCCTGGTTGATCAGTCCCACGATGTCCTGCTGCACCTGGCCAGCCAGCACCCACTCGACGACCTCCATGGTTTCCTCGTCAGTGACACGCATTCCCTGGATGAAGTGCCCTTTTTTGCCGAGCCGATTCAACGCCGCTTCAATCTGCGGTCCACCGCCATGCACCACCACCGGGTTCATGCCAACCAGCTTGAGCAGCACAACGTCCTCGGCAAAGTCTGCCTGCAGCGCCGGGTCGGTCATGGCGTTACCGCCGTACTTGATGACCAGGGTCTTGCCATGGAACTTGCGGATGTAGGGCAGCGCCTGCGCCAGGATTTCGGCCTTGTCGCGAGGGCCGACGTGGGAGAGGTCGGGGTCGGTGGGGGAAAGGATGTTGGTCATTGGGCGTATTAAATCAGGGCAATCCTTGAATTGTGTCGCATCCGGCAGCCGGCTTCTCAGGCCGGACTCGGAGCTTGCGGCAAATAGCCATGAACGCAGGCCCGCAGCACCGCCTTGATGGCGTCCACATCACCGCTTTCAGACGCGCGGCGCAGTGTGTCCAGGTGCACCTCCAGCTCCGCCCAACTCAGGTAGTCTTCATGCGCCTTCATGATGCGCGGATGGGCGGTGGGTGAGGGGTTGTCGCCAATCAGCAGTTCTTCGTACAGTTTTTCACCCGGTCGCAGGCCGGTGATCGCGATTTCAACATCGCCGCCCGGATTCGCCTCGTTCCGGACCGTCAGGCCAGACAACTCAACCATGCGGTAGGCTAGATCCATGATCCTGACGGGCTCCCCCATGTCAAGTACAAACACATCCCCTCCGGTCGCCATGGCCCCGGCCTGCAAGACGAGTTGCGCCGCCTCAGGAATGGTCATGAAATAACGCGTGACATCCGGGTGCGTGACCGTGAGCGGGCCGCCGCTGGCGAGTTGGCTCCGAAACAGCGGCACCACACTGCCGCTGGAGCCCAGCACATTGCCAAAGCGGACCATCCCAAAACAGAGCTGGTTGCTCCCAACCGGTCCAGCCAGTCCAGCCAGGGCCTGCAGGACCAGTTCGGCCATGCGTTTGCTTGCACCCATGACATTGGTGGGGCGAACAGCCTTGTCAGTCGACACCAGAATGAACTGGCCAACGCCGCTGGCCATGGCGGCCCGCGCGATATTCAGCGTGCCAAACACATTGTTGACAATGCCCTCTGCCGGATTGGACTCCACCAGCGGCACATGTTTGTAGGCCGCTGCGTGATACACCGTTGCGGGCCGGTAGGTCTCGCAGATTTCCTTCAGGCGCTTCGGATTGGACACACTGCCGAGCAGGGGAATCAACTCTGCGCCATGGCCGCCGGCAACACAGAGACCATGCAACTCCTGGTGAATGAAGTAAAGGCCAAACTCGTTGTGATCCAGCAGCAGCAGTTGGCGCGGACGTTCCGCCAGGATCTGGCGGCACAGCTCGCTGCCAATACTGCCACCCGCCCCCGTCACAAGCACCACCTTGCCGGTCAAATTGCGTGCCAACAGGTCCTTGTTCGGCGGAACCGGGTCTCGCCCGAGCAAATCTTCAATGTCGAGTTCCTTGAAATCCTGGACCGTCACGCGACCCGTGGCCAAATCGGCCAGCCCGGGCAATGTTCGAATGTGTATGGGTACAGATCGCAAGCTGGCGATAATTTTATTGCGCCGTTCCCGCGACGAGCTGGGCAAGGCCAGAAGAATATCTGTTACGCCCAACCGTTCCACTACATCGGGCACTGTCGAGGGCGCAAATACAGGGACTCCATTGATACTGCGACCTATCTTTGCCGCGTCGTCATCGATAAACCCCATCAACAAAAATTGTCGTGAAACTCCTATCGCTGACGCTGTCTGCACCCCCGCAGTGCCGGCCCCGTAAATCAACAGCCGACCCTCGCTTCGTCCCCGCCGGTGGCCGTGACCCAGATTTGCCAGCCAAAAGCGTGCGAGTGCCCGGCTAAATCCCACCAAAAATAAAAAGATCAATGGCTGCAATACGCCCAGGCTACGGGGTACGTCAGGCCACTGGACCCACACCAACACGCCCAACAGAGCTATGCAGTAGATCATCACGGCTTGCGCCGTTGCCTTCAATGCAGCCTGACCCGCGTATCTGAAAATAGCCCGGTACAAGCCGAACTTGATAAACACAGGTATGGCCAACATCGGTGCAAGCGCATAGACCCGCCACTGCGCGCCCCCAGGCCAATGAAATTCATCCAGCCGGAGTGTGAAGGCAATCCAGGTGGCGAGTAATGCCAAAGCCACGTCAACAGCGACAACAACCACCAGCTTGACAGCGCGTGGCCAACCCAAAATCCTGCTTTGCATGTATCCCCTTACCCCTGATCCAGCCTAGCGTCCTGCCCGGAAGCAAAGGCCATGGGAAACTGCCCCGCCAGTCGCCATGGTGCGTTACACGTCCTTGCCCTACCCACGGTTAAGCCCCTTGCCTGACAATAGCCGGCGCGATGTATCGCCTTGTTGCGGGACCGGCACTCCAGGAGACCGCCGGAGTCCGGAATCGGCGTCTGCAGATCGCCGCAGGGGTCCATTTTCCACCGTCTTTTGCCCCGTAGCTGGGCTATGGTCCTGCAAATTTGGCAAAAACTGTTCTGACCGAGGCCGATTTTCGCTTTCGACGCCCCAAGTCCGACTCCTAGTTTTTAACGAAGAACTCCTCTTTGGTTTTTCCCTGTGCCACCAAAGCGGACAGCCATTTAGGGGTCAAACCACGTCCACTCCAGGTTTCACCTGTCGGACCCCGGTATTTGACAGCCACCGGCCCGGTACTCTTCTTTTTTGCCGCGCCGCTGGCACGGATGAGCGTTCTTTTACGGGTTCCAGTTTTTGTGCCGCGTCCGCTCCTGGGTTTCAAATCTTTCACGGTAATGCCAAAAGCCTGCATCAAAGCAAGTATTTCCTGAACAGTTTTATCAAACTGTCTGGACTTGATCTCACTGGCCTGCTTCTGCAATTTTTCAATTTGACTTTGAATTTCAACCAAATTACTCATCTGAGTACCTTTCATGGATATACAGCATTCTGATTTTTCCGGCCACACTCAATGTGTCACATTATCTCTTTTTATTACTTTAAAAACTGTCATAAATATTATTTTGACATCCATACAAAACGATTGATTGTGCATGTAATAAATATCTAATGCGACTTTTTGTGGAATGGGCAATTCATCGCGTCCATTGACTTGTGCCCACCCAGTCAGGCCGGGCAGGAGGGTATCAACCCCGTTCCGCGTGCGCAATTCAATAAGGTCCTCCTGATTGAATAAAGCCGGCCTTGGCCCGACAAAACTCATGTCACCTTTGACAATACTCCACAGTTGGGGCAATTCGTCAAGGCTGCTTTTTCGCAAGAAACCACCTATTGGTGTCAGAAATTTCTGCGGATTATCCAGCAAATGCGTTGCAACCGCAGGCGTGTTCAGCAGCATGCTGCGAAACTTGGGCATGCGGTAAATGACATTGTTCCTGCCGACGCGATCCGACCAGTAAAGCGCCGGCCCGCGGGATGTCAGCCTGACCAATAGTCCGATGCCTAAAAGCGGTAAACAAAGCAGAAGCAGGGCCACCAGGGCCAACAACAAGTCAGCAAAGCGTTTCATCTATCCACCCTGACTTACGTTCGCCAGACGGTGCGGTTGACATAACCTGTATAGCTCATGACCACGCGTACGACTTTGCGTGACACTGTCGGTGCAAGGTAATCCGCCACCTGCCGCATGGGGCCGTGCTCGGAAAATTGCCGGCAAACAACCTTGATGGCATCCAGCACTTCTTCTGTCTTGAGACCACACATGATCAGCGTACCTTCGTCCATCCCCTCCGGTCGTTCGTGCGCGTAGCGAATGGTAATGGCGGGGATATTCAGCAAGGCGGATTCCTCGGTGATGGTACCGCTGTCGGAAATCACACATCTCGCCTCCATCTGCAGTTTCACAAAATCAAAGAAGCCCATGGGTTTGGCAAAGTCGACCAGAGGGTTGATTTCGGCCACGTCCAGCGCATCGAGTCGTTTCCGGGTACGCGGGTGGGTGGACACAATGATCGGGTAACCATAGGCCTCAGCCAGCGCATTCAGGGTAGTCACAAGATCGCGCAGGTTCTCCGGGGTGTCCACGTTTTCCTCACGATGCGCACTGACCACGAAAAACTCGCCGCGCTTGAAGCCCAGACGCTGCACCACATCAGATTTTTTGATGCCGGGCATGTAATGCTGAAGCACCTCGTCCATGTGCGAACCCGTCTTGATAATGGTTTCGGGCCGGATGCCCTCGGCAATCAGGTACCTGCGCGCATGCTCCGTCAGCACCATGTTGATGTCGCTCAGATGATCCAGCACCTTTCGATTGAGCTCCTCCGGCACGCGCTGATCGAAGCAGCGGTTACCCGCTTCCATGTGGAACACGGGGATCTTTCTGCGCTTGGCCGAAATCACAGCCAGGCATGAGTTCGTATCACCATAGAGCAGCACAGCGTCAGGCTCCTCACGGGCCATAACTTCGTCTGCCTTCATAATGACCTGCGCAATGGTCTGCGCCGCGTTATCGCCCACCGCCTCCAGAAAATAGTCGGGTTTGCGGATGCCGAGATCCTCAAAAAATACCTGGTTCAACTCATAGTCGTAGTTCTGTCCCGTATGAACCAGGACGTGCTTGGTGTGCAGGTCAAACTCGGCTATCACACGGCTCATCTTGATCAGTTCGGGCCGTGTACCCACTATCGTCATGACTTTAAGCATTCAGTTCTTCTTTGATGTAGTCCAGCTTCAATAACAACTGCGTGATTTGTTCGACATCCAGGCGCGCTGTGTTGTGCGAGGTGTAGTCGTCTAGCTGGGATACTCGCTCCTCTCCTTCGCTGAAGTATTGCGCGTAGTTCAAATCGCGGTTATCCGCAGGAATGCGGTAATACCCACCCATATCTGTGGCTTTGGCCATCTCTTCGCGCGAGATCAGAGACTCATAGAGCTTTTCCCCGTGTCGGGTCCCGATGACACGGATCGGATTGTCCTTGTTAAAAATTTTTTTCAGTGCCTTGGCGAGATCGCCCACGGTGCAGGCGGGTGCCTTCTGAACGAAAAGGTCGCCCTGCTTTCCGTGCTCGAACGCATACAGAACCAGATCGACTGAGTCTTCCAGCGACATCAGGAAACGTGTCATGTTCGGATCGGTTAAGGTCAAGGCCTTGCCATCCTTGAGTTGTGACACAAACAGCGGAATCACAGATCCTCGCGAGGCCATCACGTTGCCATAACGGGTGGCGCAAAGCACCGTTTCGTTGTCGCGCTGGGTGCGGGCCTTCGCGACCATCAACTTCTCGGCCAGGGCCTTGGATATCCCCATTGCGTTGATCGGATAGACCGCTTTGTCCGTGCTCAAAACGACAACTCGCTTTACCCCGCTGCTCGTGGCCGCATTCATCACGTTTTCGGTTCCGAGGACGTTGGTGCGCACCGCCTCCATCGGGTAGAACTCGCATGAGGGCACCTGCTTCAGGGCTGCGGCATGGAATACGTAGTCCACGCCTTTCATCGCCTGACTGACACTGTCGTGGTCACGCACATCGCCGATATAGAACTTCAACTTGCTGTCATTGAGCGCAATGCGCATTTCCTCCTGCTTTTTCTCGTCGCGGCTAAAGATACGGATCTCACGCACACCGGTGGAAAGAAAGCGTTTGAGGACGGTATGACCAAAAGAGCCGGTCCCCCCGGTGATCATTAATACTTTGTTATCGAACATTTTCTTTGCTGATTCTGTAAGTTACGACTACGAAAATTCGCGCATCCGGCGCACCAGTTCCGGCCAATCCGGCGGCTTGTAGCCCGTGATCCCGCGAAAACGCGTGGAATCCAATGACCGATCAATCATCAAATGATCATCGGACACGATTTCTATATTCTTTTCGTAGGTCTGGGCTACAAGCGAAAGCAGATCGAACTTGTTAATGGGGCTTGCCGAAACATGATACAGGCCGTGCAACTCGGGACGAGGAATTACATGGTCCCGAATGACTCGTGCCAATTCAACGGTAGGCAGGCCGGAAAATATTGCGCGCCGGAAACCCATTACCTTCACCGTCTGGGACAGGAACCAGCCCACGAGGCTTTGCGTGCCGGCCAACTCATGGCCAATGATTGAGGTCCGCAAGGTAATGGCGTTCGGGTAATCCACCTCGCCCAGATATTTACTTCGACCATAAAGATCTGTGGCATCACAGATATCACCTTCGGTATACATTCCTCGGTCGCCCGAAAAAACGCAGTCCGTGCTTATATGCACGAAGCGCGCTCCAGCGACATCGCAGAGATTCGCAATTTTATGGGGCAAGATAGCGTTGATGGGAATTGCCACTAGAGGATCGTCGACCCCGGCCAACTGCTTGATGAGTCCAACGCAGTTGACAACTACATCGGGGCGCACCCTTGCAAACAGGCGGGTCAGGCTGTCGATGTTCTCCACATCCACACCCGAGATCACCCTGCCATGCAATGCCTCGGGCAAAAGGCCCAACGCACGCTCTGACCGCACCGACCCCACAACCTCATACCCTTCACTTTGCGCAAACAGACGCAACATGGCGTTTCCAAGCATGCCCGATGCACCAAGGATCAATACCTTCATACAGGATTCCCACTTTCTGCGGATTGGGTGGAGAAGTGAACGATCAGTTGCTCGACCAATTTTTCATGATCAAAATGCTCTTTGAAATATCGCCGCCCGTTTGCACCCATCTCGGCGCGTTCTTCGGGTCGCATCCGGTATAGCTGCAACACGGCATCTGCTAAACCCCTGGCGTCTTCTGCGGGCACGGTGAGCCCCGCTCCCGCCTCTTCGACAAGCCGCGCGCCCTCCCCATTGAGGCAGGCCAGTATGGGGCGACCAGCCGCCATGTACGCTTGCACCTTGCTCGGGACTGTGGCAGCGAAAATGGGCTCGTCCGCCAGCGTTACCAGCAAAGCAGACGCCTTTTGCATCAGGGCCGGCATGGTGCTGACAGGAAAGCGCCCTGGCATGTGCAAATTGGTGAGCCCCCTGACTTGAACCTGTTCGCGCATCCAGTCCCAGCGGCTGCCTTGCCCAAAAACAACCACCTGTATGTCTGGATAAGATTTGAGCAATTCGGCGGCATTTACCAATACCTCTACCGCCTGTCCAGCCCCTACGTTGCCGGCAAACACCACCGGAAAACCTTCATTCATCGCAGGAACCATTGGTAGATCAATCCCGGCCGCAGGGGGCTCACAAAACGCGACGTCTACCGAATTGGGAAAATACATGACGGGCTTTCCAGGTGCGAGCTCGGCCACGGGTGCATGAAAGGCGCGGGACTGCACGAGGAACAAGTCTGTATGCCTATAGATCCAGCGCACAACCCATTTCACAGCGTGCAACACGCGAGGGCTGCGGACGTAGCCCGTTGCCGCCAGACTGTCAGGCCAAAGGTCTTGCACCCAGACAATGAGCCTGCGCCGCTTTATCCATGACAGGACAACGGCAGGAATGGCAAGCAGGATGGGCGACAATCCGTAGACGAAAATCACGTCGTACTGCCGCTTTCGCAGTAGCCAAGGCCCATAGATCATGCCTGTCACCACAAACGACAGGTAGTTCACGGCGAGCCGCCAAGCACTGCGTGAACCACGCGGAAACAGTGGCACGCGAAAAACCGTTGCACCGCCCCAGGCTTCCACCTGGCTGCCCCATCCGCGGTAGCCCTTGAAAAATGCGCCCTCCGGGTAATTTGGCTTGCCGGTCAGGACATCAACTTCCACACCCTTTTCCACCAAGGTAAGCACTACGTCATTGATACGAAACCCTTCGGGCCAAAAGTACTGGCTGACGACGAGGACCCTCATACCTGTACCCGAGTACTTTTTGCACCAAGTCTGGCAAGCAGATGCTCCAACTCGTTCGCCTTCACCCTACGCGACAAAGAATCAATGAATTCGTCATTGACCTTTGCATGAAACGCCCCGGCGCGCAAAGCCGCCAGTCCTTCGCGCATTTCGCTCACGTCTTCAGACACCACCACACCGAGACCCGACCTTGCTATGTAACGGGCCGCAAGCGCCTTGGGAGTGATTTCGGCCACGATGGGCTTGCGCGCAGCCAAATATTCAAAAAGCTTCGTGGTCAATACTCCGCGCGCACTGTGCGACGAGAAATCTGAGGTTTCAATAAAGAACAGTGCATCAGCAGTCAATATGCTGTGGATAGCATCCATGTAGGGTAGCTGAGGGCAGAATCGAACAAATGGCACCGCCTCCGGAACCAATCCGGAAAGCGCCTTTTGCAGCAATCCGGATTCGCCATAAAACTCGACGACCATAGGACGCAGGGAATTGCGATTAAGGTCGGCTAGCGCCTGGAAAAATGCTTCAGGAATCCGGTCTGAAGTAATTGACCCCATATACCGTATGACAAAATCGTCGTTGGTGGATTTCGCGTTCCCCACCTTGATCCCCACTCGCGCCTTCTCGAACATCCCCTCGTCATAACCATTTTCTATGCAGACAACATTCGGATGAAACTGTTCGTAGTACTCCTTCATTGGGTCGGAGATGGCGATCACGCAGTCTGCCGAGCGAAGTAACCAACGCTCCAAGCCCACTTCAAGAGTATTTGACAAATCACTGCCGCGCAGGATATGGTTGCCACTGAATTGATCACGGTAATCAGCCACCCAGAGCTTTTGATATTTTCTTTTTATGATCCACCCGGCCAAATGTACAGGCCATGGCGGACATGACGACATAATCACATCCGCGTCTGCAAGTCTCTTTTTCACTTCCTGGTCCAACCAAGGTAGCGCAAACTGCATCGCAAAAAACAAGCGATGATCAATCAGTTGCCCCGCAACTTTCATTACCATGCGCTTGATTTTCAAGAGCATGCGACCGGCGAGCGACCGGTTTTGTACCGGGCCAGAGCGCAACGCCAAAGCATTCCCATCGACCTTGGTCGGGGATAGTCTGCCCCAGTGGCCTAGCTCCAACAGGCAGAGATAGGGCGGAACACCCTCGGTAAGCAAACCATCTCGCCCGGTTTTCCGAGTGGTGACAACAGTTATATGGTGTCCGTTCCCAGCGAGATACTTGGCAAATGCATTGATACGTCTGGCACCCGAGGAATTCAGCGGCGGAAAGTAATGTGCAATAAAAACAATATTCATATCTTATATGGCACTCGTCTTCCCTGTTACTTCAACTGCCCGCTTAGGCTTGATAAAGAAGGAAAGTAATATAAGCAACAACATGCCGTTGCTGAAGAATACGCCAGGCAGGCCGCCCATGGAGATTTGTATTAGAAAGTAATACGAGCAAGCCTGCATGGCGGGATTACCAACCGCAACGATTAGATAAATGACAATCGCAAGCAAAAAAGAATAAAAGGCCACGCCAAACCAGCCGAAGTTAACATATGCATCAACCAGGAAAGTAGCATTTGCTGCTGCAGTTTGCGGCCCGCCCGCTCCGAATTGGTATTTAAAGACTTCTCTTTCCATAGGGAATGGCTGTTTCCCGGACAATTTTGCTAACAACGAGCTGGTTGCCCCGTGCAGGAACTGCGCCTTCAAACGCTGCTCAAAATAGCTCAACCAGTCATAGGCAGTGACATAGGGTATCCAGAATATCCTATTAGCTACAAACGCCATGCGACCGAACCCTAGGGCATTATATTTATGGCGATGACTATCCACCCATTGATAATACTTCATCTGGGAGTCAATATTTTCTTCCTGTTGGCGCAAGCTGGGCAATAATTCCCGGTCTACTTTAATGTAGTATTCCAACTGTTTGTCAATTATCTTCTCTTGCTCCAATAAGCTTGGCCATGCCTCTCGATCTACTTTAATGTAGTAATCCAACTGCTTGTCAATTATCTTCTCTTGCTCCAGTAAATTGGGCCATGCCTCCCGATCAGCTTTAATGTAAAACTCAAGCTGCTTTTCGATAATCCGTTCCTGCTCCAATAAATTGGCCCATGCCTCCCGGTCAGCCTTAATGTAAAACGCTAGCTGTTTCTCCAAGGTTCTTTCTTGCTCCAGTAAATTCACCCTTGAACCGTCCTTGCCTTTCGTCACAGTCTGGGGCTCACGTTTTAACTTCTCCAGGTCAGATCTCTTTCTTTGTAAATGCTTGAGAGTTTTTGAAATCTCGTCTTCGCCGGTCCCATCCATGACATTCTGGCGCAGCTGCTTCACCTTTTCCAGCTTAAACTTTTGCGCATATAACTGTTTGAGAGCTTTGGAGATTCTGTCTTCACCCCTGCCATTCATGGCAGCCTGTCGCACATTCTTTAGCTTTTCCAGGTTAGATTTTTGTGCATTCAATTGTTTGAGAGCCTTGGAAATATCGTCCTCACGTCTACCATTCATCGCGTCTTCGCGTGCACTCTTTAATTTTTCCAAGTTGGACTTTTGGCCATAAAGCTGCTTGAGAGCTTTGGATATGTCGTCGTCGCCCGTGCCATTAATAACGTTTTGACGATCGCGTTTCAATTTGTCGACTGCCAATTTTTGACTCTGGAGCAGCTTTAGCGCTTTAACGTTTTCGTCAAGATTATTACCTTCGCCTGACTTAGTGAGCAGAAAGGCTCCTGCGATTACAAGAATTGAAACGCCGATGAACTGGAATAATCGCTTGACCGGAAAATAGCCATTCAGCGCAAGCATTATTAGCGGGACCATTGCCTTGAGAATCAGGGCCTTTTCCAGACTTGGCAACAAACTCAAGCAAAAGAGGAAGAGTAAATAATGACGGTATCGTCTTCTATCTACGTAGGAAAGGACCAACGCGAATGGCATTAGCGCAGAAGAAAATATCGCATTCAAATAGGGCAGAATTTTTTCCCACCCCTCTCTTGTCTTGAACAGCGCTTCTCTAGCGAAAGCGATATCGTCTTGCGATGCACCCCGGAAAGCCTCTAGCAACGCAATCTTCTGCGCCGTAAAGAGGACATATCCAATTAGTACAAAATAAATTACAGATACAACGGGAACAAAATAAGTGGCACTCCACTGCAGCGAGTCATCTGCACGCAGCATGCTGGAAGGGACAGCGTCAATTCTTCGCAGAATAAAATATGTCCCGAGATACACCACCAAGCCCAACGCGATGATCAGGATAAGCTGTACCGCAGATTTGTCCCCAAAAATATGCAGGCCCCAAAAAGCTTGAGGAACATACAACACGGCCAGTAGCAAAGGTAAGACCAACCATATGTTTTTGAACTGTGTGATAGCAAATATTCTATTTAACATGTTTGCCTGAAAAATTGGATGCCACTTTATCCGCCAGTATTAAGTATAGCGAATAAGCCACTATCTCTATAATGGCATAGAAAATCAGAAATTTTTCGAAATTCATGGTTCTTGCTGCGTAAAGCAAACCTAGATATGTTGATGCGAAGTAGTAAACTTGCCACAAAGTGCCAACCCTGATCCTTCCATGCGTCAGCGTAATAGTCGTAATCGGGGAGACGACGGCCCGAAACAAGAGTGGCGTCATCACAATCAACAGAAACTTTGTATCAACTCTCCAAGCATCGCCTAAGATTGCCCTGCAAACCACCTCTCCGAAAGTGGCAAGGCCAATAAGCAGTGCTATGGCTCCCAAAGACAGAATTCCGACCGACTTCCACATCAGCGTTCTTGAAGAGTGTCCGCTTCTAAACAGTTCTCCTGATCTTTTCATGAAAAGCTGCCCTACGACAATCCCTGCCATCAATATCGGTGCGCCAATCAGTCGCTGAATCTGTGTGTAGTGCCCCGTAGACTCAAACCCGTAGGACCCACTGATAAACAGCACTGGCAAGGTCAGTGCGGCGGCATCCAACAGCGATGTGGGCGCCACGAGCATAGGATATTCCAGATATTTTTCGGCAGTTCTTCTTATGTCGGAAAATGGAATTTTTCTTATCACCCGAATTAAATATATAAATACTCCCAGACCCACAACAAGTGATGCCAATACGTTTGTAACTAAAAGACCCAGCTCGCTGGCAGCAATTGCAAAGAGTACAAAAATAATTGACTGTGAAGATCGGATAGCGGCATTTCTGACATACCGTCCTTCGCGCATCGTGATATTGGAACCAATCAGGATCATGGCACCGCACAACGCCACCGCCGGCACCCATTTTGCGTCGCCACCAAGAATCAAAAGTGACTCGATTCTCTGTTGCGGTAGCCCTGTCAACAGCAGGGTAACTGTTATCAGAAATATGAGGCCGGCACTTAATAGTGCTGTCCAGGCGATGGCTTCCACCTCAGGATCTTTAACGACCTGGATTGCCCCTTCGTAGCGCAAACACGAAACAGTTACTACTATGCTGACCACCGAGAGGAATAGTGCAAGGTGACCAAACTCCGTTGGCATGTAAATCCTGGATAACACAGGCATAGCTAGCAGTTGCACCAAGGGACCTAAACCTACCCCCAAGGCGACTATCGCTGCTCTATTTAAGGCATTCGGTATTTTCATTAATTCGCGATGACGTGATAATGCCAACGGTAAAAATTGACCCATCGCCATATTTGTGAAGTGAGAGGACTTCGCCCCTCCATGACGGCATCAAACTCCCTGAGAATTTTTAGGCGATTGAGGAACGGTAGTCCTATATCCTCCTTCAACCAACCACGCATGGTTTCCGTAATGGGTAAGAGCCAGTCTTTCTCCGGAGTTGCAAACCCGATTTTGTCTCTGCGGTCCAGGACCGCATCCGGAACAATACCCCGCATGGCAGCTCTAAAAATATGCTTGGTTTCCCCACCGTCTGATATCAAGTACTCCTCGGGCAATGAGAGCAGGAACTCAGCCAGATCTTGCGTCAAAAATGGCACCCTGCTTTCAACGGAAAACCGCATGGAATTTCTGTCTGCGTGCCGTAGCAAGGATGGCAACCCTTTTTCTGTGAGCGCATTTCGCAATGCTGCCGCAACCCTGCGACCTGGTTGTTCATCGGCGTGCTGTTGTGCATCAAATCCTATCTGTATGCCATTGTCCAGGAGCGGACCTGCATTCAACCAGGCCGGGTTGAATTGACTCCCATTCAATCTTCGCAACTGCCTGTATAAATTGCCGCTGGTCAATTCCCCAGCCAGACGTTTGCAGGCAGCCATTCGGCTCCTTCCGGGCCACTTCGCCCAGCTATCAATAAAGCTTATTGCGCCGCGCCAATCTTTTTTGTCCAACAAACTGTGCAGTCGTTGACCCGGATACCCACTGTAGCCCGCCAGCATCTCATCGGCCCCTTGCCCATCTAATGTGACAGTAACGCCCTGCGCCTTTGCAGCCTCGAACACGCGGTATTGCGCGTAGATACTCGTGCTTCCGAAGGGTTCGCCCTGCGCCTTGATCATGTCATCGAGATCGCGCGCAAGGTCTTCAGGTTGGACCAACACTTTATGCGCCTCTGCACCTATAAAGGTGTTGATCTGATCAACCCAGACTTCCTCTGAAAGAGGGTTGTCACGCGCTATAAAGCTGAAAGTCTTGATTGTCAGGTCAGGCTCCAGATGGCGCATGGCGCAAACGACTGCCGACGAATCGAGGCCCCCAGACAAGGCTGCGCCTATCGCTACGTCACTGCGCAAATGAACCCGAACGCTGTTCAGAAACTTTTTACGCACGATCTCCGTCGCCTCGCGATAGCCTATATCGTGCTGCGCGATTTCAGGCTGCCACCACCTTAACTGCTCAGTCAGTTCTCCTGTAGCAGTATCAAGGGACACCAAATGCCCCGGCAGCACATGCGAAACACCCGAGAGAAAACTTCGGTGCCCGTTGTCGTAGTCTCCATGCACCAGATAATCGTAGGCTCGCTGCCAATCCAGCTCAATCTTCTGTGCTCTCAACGCTTTGATTGCGCCAATTTCTGACCCGAACACAAAGCCGTCATCACCATATGCAAACAAGAGCGGTTTGATACCGAAGCCATCTCGTACACAGGTCAACCTCTTCTCATTGCGGTCAAAAATGGCAAACGCGAACATGCCGACTAAGCGCTTCAGGCAGGCGCTCCCCCATTGCGCCCACGCGGCCAACAGTACTTCACTGTCCGACTCAGACTTAAAAGTCGCCCCAAGCCCCCGTAGTTCCGACCTGAGCTCAAGGTAGTTATAGATCTCACCGTTAAAGACCATGGCATACCGCCCACAGCTGGAATGCATGGGCTGATGTCCACCCGCAGATAGATCAATGACTGAAAGCCGCGTGTGCCCCATAACCACCGTGCCACGTCCGGCGGGCAGGCGTTCATAGCCGCTATCATCCGGACCGCGCAGTCGCATCGCATACAGCGCGCTTTTCATCCGAACGTCCAGGCTGTGTTTCTCTTCGAAGATCCATCCCCCCGTGATGCCGCACATGTTTTAATCCTTCAGCCTGAGTTTTGAAAACACGTACCGTGCCCCGGCGGTTGATAAGTGGTTGTGGTCATGGTAGAGCACCTGCCCTTCCGAGCCTTCTGCATCGCAATGCCCGTGCTGGCAAAGAATTCGATCTGGATAGACCGTCACCGCTTGAGCCCGGGTGGCTGACCTGTCTATTGCGGCGTTGACCATCGATATGCGTTGCCCTACCGCTTGGTGGTCCAGCCCACACTCAATGGCCGCCGACAAAGCCATTCTCGCTCTTGCCACGCACGCCGGCACATCAAATTTCATTTCCGGCACGGACCCAACCACCACGACCTTCTTGCCGGCACGGACCAGCAGTTCCACCGTATTTCCCAGCGTAGCTTCAAAAACTTCAACGGATGTGGTTGGTACCGGCCTATTTG
>NZ_JACDDD010000129.1 GCF_013817205.1 Polaromonas sp. | reverse complement strand
GTCGCTCACTGCGTGTAGCTCCCTGCCCCCGAGGGGGCCGCTGCGCCTGCGGGCCGGCAAAGCCGGACCCGCGGCCCTGCTTGTGAAGACAGGACTCCCACAGTCGTGTCGCTTCCCGCCCCCCCCTGAGGTTGTGCTGATCGGAGCAGTCGGCAGAAAATCTGGCCTGTTCAGGCTGGCTTCCAGATTCAATTCGGACCGGCGAGCCAGCGGTCAGCGAGCGCAGCATCACGCAGCACCAAGCGCCAGGTGGTGACTTCTGGCGGCAGCGTGAGCGGCAGGCGCAGCAACTGTTTGTCGCGTGCCACCAGCGCCTGAATGGTCTTGTGCGGGCCGGCGTACAGCGTGAGGTCTTCCAGCTTGCTCAGGCGCCAACCAGCAGATGATGGATTTTTTTTGCCGGGGGTAGAGGGCTCCATACCCAGCCATTCGTCGCCGGCGGAGAAACCGGCCCGTTCTGCCGCACCACCGCGCAGCACGGTCTTGATCTGGACGCTGCCGTTTTCCAGCACCCGCAAGCCCAGCACCTGGGCGATCTGCGCAGGCTCCTGCAACACCCCCACACCGTGGCGCTTGAGCAGTGTCTCCAGCGGCAACTCACCGGTGCCATGGACCCAGGCGGCAATCTCTGTCGCCCAGGAGCGCCCGCTGACGTCCTCAAGCGCTGTCGCAAAATCAGCCTCGCTCATCGGTCCCGCCTTGCAGCGCAACCACAGGGCGCGCATGACCTCGTCAAGATTCGCCGGTCCTCCCGCGCCGCTGTCGCTGCGCAGGCTCAGGTCGAAGCACAAGGCCACCAGCGCGCCCTTGGTGTAATAGCTGACGGTGGCGTTGGGCGTGTTTTCATCCTGGCGGTAGTACTTGACCCAGGCATCAAAGCTGGCCTGTGCCACCGATTGCACCAGCCGCCCCGGTGTCTGCAGGACCTGGTTGATGGTCTTGTTGAGCAGCCGCAGGTAAGCTGCATCGTCGATCAGGCCGGCACGGCGCAGCATCAAGTCATCGTAGTAGCTGGTAAAGCCTTCGAAGAACCACAGAAGCTGGGTGTAATTTTCGGTACTGTAGTTGTAACCGGCAAACTCTGCCGGTCGCAGGCGCTTGACATTCCAGGTGTGGAAATACTCATGGCTGATCAGCCCGCGCAGCGTGGTGTAACCCTCGGGCAGTTTGCTTTCGCGCAGGCGCGGCAGGTCCTTTCGGTTGCAGATCAATGCGGTGGAGTTGCGGTGCTCCAGCCCGCCGTAGCCATCGTCCACCGCGTTGAGCATGAACAGGTAGCTCTTGTACGGCGGCTTGCGCTTGCCGTGCCAGAAACGGATCTGCGTCTCGCAGATCTTTTTTGTATCGGCCAACAAACGTGTACCGTCAAAACCGGGGGCGGCGCCGGACACCACAAAGCGGTGCGGCACGCCGCAGGCGCTGAAGCTCCCGCTCCAGAAGGGACCCATTTCAACCGGGCAGTCCACCAGTTCGTCATAGTCGGCCGCCAGGTAGCTGCCGTAACCCTGGTTGTTGACTTTTATGGGTGCCAAACCGGTGGCCACCGACCAGCCGGCCGTAGCCGGCGAAGCCACTATTTCCAGCGTTTGCGGCTTGTGCGTCTGCCCATCAACGCGCAGACACAGCGAGCTGTTGTTGAAAAACCCACGCCGCGCGTCAAGGCAGGCGGTACGCACCGAGTTGTCGTTGGCATACACCTCGTAGCTCAATTGCAGCGGCTTGTCCGGGTTGCAGCGGACTTCCCAGCTGCATTTGTCGAGTTGCCGCAACTGCGCAGCAGGCAGGGCACGCGCCGCCTGCCGGGCACGCAGGCCTTGCAGATTTTTGGCGAACTCGCGCACCAGGTAGCTGCCCGGGATCCACACCGGCAGGCTGAGCCGCTGCAGCGCGGCGGGTTGCGGGATCGTCAGCGTGACGCGAAACAGGTGCGCGTGCAGATCGGCGATTTCAATGCGGTGGGTCAGGCCGGAGGCCGGCGTCGCCGGCAGGACGGAAGCAGGAGCACGGGTTTTTGGCATGAATCAAGAATAGCCGACATCCGGCAACCCAAAAATGCTATCAAAAAAGGAGCTGCTTACGCCCACCAGTCGGGGGCTAGAGGCACTTTTGATGCCTGTCATTTGGCCCGATACCCGTTTTACGGGGCCTTGGCGTCGCTGAGGTGCTTTTCAAGCTGTTGCGAGCTGATGGCGCCGGGCACCCGTGTACCGTCGGCAAAAATCAGCGTAGGGGTGCCGGTGATCCGGTACTTCTTGCCGAACTCGATGTTTCGGGCCAAGGCGCTGCTGTCGCAACTCGCCGTGGCGACGGGTTGGTCGCGCAGCATGAGGTCCTGCCAGGCCTTGCCCTGGTCCTTGGCGCACCAGATGTTTCTGGATTTTTCGGCGGAGTCGCGGCTCAGGATGGGATAGAGGAACATGTAGACCGTCACGTCACTGACCTTCTGCATGTCGCGCTCAAAGCGCTTGCAGTAGCCGCAGTTCGGGTCTTCAAACACGGCCAGCTTGCGCTTGCCGTTGCCGCGCACGATGGTGAAGGCGTCTTTCAGCGGCAAAGTGTCGAAGGCGACCGCATTGAGCTTGTCGACGCGCTCTTCGGTCAGGTTGCGCCGCTGTTTGGTGTCGATCAGATTGCCCTGGATCAGGAAATTGCCTTCGGCATCGGTGTAAAAAATCTCGTTGCCACTGACGCGAATCTCATAGAGCCCGTTCATGGGGGCTTTGCTGACTTCCTCGATGGGCGGCAGACTGGGCAGGCGTTCAGCCAGGTTCTTGCGTATCGCCGCTTCCTGGGCAACAGCGGCGCCCAGGCCCAGGACCAGCAGGCCGCAGGCGGCGATGTTTCTCAGCAACTTCATTGTTTCTTCCAGTCCTTGTTAATTCTTACCCATGGCCTGCCGCGTCACCCATTGCTTGAACGGCCCGCTTTTCGCAAAACCCGTCATGCCCCAGTTGCGCAGGGCCTGCCAGCGCACATCGGTCTGCGCAAACAGGCTGTGCAGACCGTCGGTCACCACGCCCATCGCAGCGACGTCGGCCTTGCGCGCCCGCTCGTAACGACGCAGCAGCTTCTCGTTCCCCAGGCCACGCCAGTACTCGCGCGCATGAAGCACCCCCGCCAGCTCTGCAGCATCAGCCAACCCCAGGTTCAGGCCCTGGCCGGCCAGCGGATGCACGGTGTGGGCCGCATCACCTGCCAGCACCCAACCCGGCCCCACCCAGCGGTTGGCTGTGGCCAATGCCAGCGGCCAACTGGAGCGGCCACTGGCAAGTTGCAGCCGGCCGGCTTCGGCGCCGCAAGCCAGTTGCACCGCTGCCGAAAACTCGTCGGGAGACAGCCTTTCCAGCGAGGCAGCTCGCTCCACAGAGACAGACCAGACCAGTGCCAGAGAGTTCCCCTGATCACCACCCATCGGCAAAAAAGCCAGCACTTCGCCCTGACTGAACCACTGCCGCGCCACACCGTGGTGCGGCAGGTCGCTCTGCAGGCGCGCGGCAATGGCTTTTTGCGGGTAGGGCTTGATGGTCCAGGCAGCGCCGAATTCATTGCGGCTGCTGCTGGCCTTGCCTTCGCAGACCACGCTGAGCGCGGCCGGCACTGGTGCCGGCACGGTTTCTATCTGCGGCTGGTAACGCACGGCGTCGGTCAGTTGCTGCTCGAGCGCGGGCACATCAACGATCCAGGCCAGGGCCGTGCCGCCTTTTTCAGCGCTGAATTCGAGGTGTCCGCCATCGTCGCCCCAGACCTGCATGTCCTTCACCGCGGTGGCCGCGGACCCCTCGGGCCAGGCGCGCAGCGATTCCAGCAGTTGCCGCGAGGCGCTGTTCAGCGCGTAGGCGCGCACATCCTGGACAGGCGGCGCGGCCAGGCTGTCCGATGGCGGACGGGCGACCAGCGCCACGCGCAGGCGATCGCGCGCCAGCAGCAGGGCCAGGGTGCGGCCGACCACGCCGCCGCCGCGGATACAGACATCAAAAGGCTTGGACATGGCCCATTTTAGAAGGCGGTGCAAAATCGCATTCTTTGACGATTTCCCATCAGGCAGCGAGCAGAGAAATGGAGTGTCGCCAGGAGACAGGTTTTTCCGCCGGGCCACCCCAAGGAAAATGCGCCCCCTCGGGGGGCAGAGAGCTACGCGAAGCGAGCGAACGTGGGGGCTCTATTATTTTAAAGGACGGGTCAAGTGAGTGAATCATTGAGTGAAGCAGCCGGTGCAGCGCACGCCGATGTCCGTGCAGTCATCAGCGCCTTATGGGTCTACCCTGTCAAATCCTGTGCCGGGGTGCAGATGCCGGAAGCCATCTTGACCGAGACCGGGCTGGAGTTCGACCGCGCCTGGATGGTCGTCGACGAGCGGGGCGAATTTGTGACGCAGCGCGAGCTGCCACGCATGGCGCTGATCCGGCCGCAGCTCAAGACCCAGGACATGGTGCTGCGCGCGCCCGGCATGCTGGCGCTGCACATCGCGCTGGATCAGGTGCAAGAGCCGGTGCGCGTCAAGGTCTGGAATGACGAGGTCCAGGCCTACGACATGGGTGCTGTGGCTGCCCAGTGGTTCAGCGACTTCCTCGGCGCGAAGCTGCGACTGGTGCGGTTCGATCCCGAACACAAACGCCCGTCCAGCACGCGCTGGACCGGCGGCGTGCAAGCGCTGAACCAGTTCAGCGATGGTTACCCCTTGCTGGTGCTCAGCGAGGCCTCGCTGACCGGGCTCAATGACCGGTTGCAGGCCGCCGGCGGCGCACCCGTCACCATGCAGCGTTTTCGTCCCAACATCGTGCTTGGCGCCGCTCTGGGGCCCGCATCTGAAACGTTGGCCGCCCATGACGAGGACCGGCTGGATGAGCTGCAGGTCAGCACCGACCAGGGCGTGGCCCGACTCAAGCCGGTCAAGCCTTGCGCGCGCTGCCCGATTGACCTGCCCCCACCCAGCCGTACCATCGTAAAAGAGAGAAGTCCGCCAACCCAGGAAAATGGCGGACATGAGAAAAAGCAGATACACCGAAGAGCAGATCATCGGCTTCATCA
>NZ_JACDDD010000007.1 GCF_013817205.1 Polaromonas sp. | reverse complement strand
ATGCCTCTGGTTCCGACACCCCACCACCGGAACGCTTGATAGACTCCGTGCCCGCAGCTGGGCAATGACCACGTTGGTTCCGACACCCCACCACCGGAACGCTTGATAGACTCTGAATCCCGCTAAGTCATTGATTTGGCGGGATTTTTTCTAGAAAAGTTCAATCTGATCAGGCTCATCTGGGGCTCTTTTTGTAGCGTTCTTTCCAAAGAATTCTCGGGTCATTCCATACTGTTTGTCCGTCAACATGAAGAATGCCACGTGACCGTCTTCGGGAACTGATGGCTTTAAGCGGTCAATTTCTGCCTGCGCCGAGGCCATGGTTGGGAAATGTTTCAGGTAGACGGAGTATTGATGCTGGATGAAATTGTCCTTCAGAAGCATCTTTCTGAAACTGGTATAAGCCCGCCTTTCTTCCGTAGTTTGCACGGGCACGTCGAACACTGCCAGTACCCACATTACGCGCCATCCGTTGACGGCCATGGTCGTTTACTCATGAGGCAGGGCTAGTTCGCCCTTGCTGGATTCCAACACGCGAACATAGCTTGCAATTGTTTCCCGAACTCCAGGTAGTAGCCGATAGTCCTTTTTTCCAATCCGAACGGCCTGCTCGACGATGCGTGACATGGCCACGCGCGCCACCGCATCGAATTCGCCATCGGCGGCGCTGGGGCGGGCCACTCGTTCGACGACAAAGCGGTAAGGCTCCATGAAGTCGTCCGCAAGGTTGAATGGGTTTTCCGTGCTGTGGTGTCCGACGCCCAACTCGGGTGACAAGCCGGCCGCAACCAGTTCGCGCGCCACCAGGCTGCGCAACACCGCATAGCCAAAATTCAATCGAGCATTGACGGAGTCTTCTGCGCCTTGTTTCTCGCGCCTGAAGCCTGGTTCCGCGTCTTGCCACAAGTGCTGCCAGTAGTGGCGTGCCGCTTGGCCTTCGCGATGCGTCCTATCGGCTGTCTCAACCTCATCGACCATGCGTTCTAGGCGCAATGCCCCAGTTAATTCAAAGTGGCGCAGGTTTGCCGCCTGAGTACGAATGCGGGATCGCACAATTTCCTGCCAAAGGGCTTGGGACAGTGCGTCATCCAAATGTTTGATTTGCCTGCGTAAGCGGGAAGCCGCTGCGCGGTTGGCTTGGGTGGGAAGCATCAACGCACAGGGCATGTGTTGCGCGTCGGTCGCCATGATGGAGGCGCCTGCTAATGCCAGCTCTCGCAAAGTTCCCACACTCAGCAAAATGGTGTGATGGTGCAACACCAGTACTGCCACGTCCGCAGGGGCCACATAGGAGTCGGCCTTGTCGGCGCGACGAATCCGGACTCTGCCGATGTCGATGTTCAATTCGCATGGGCTTTCGATGAGGAGAATTCGGTCCGCGCTCATGCTTCAACTTGGAGCCGCATAACGTCCGTTTTGCTAAACCGCTTCGCGCCGGCTTCGGAGCCAAGCTGACTCCAACTGCGTGATTCAATCAAAGGTGCGGTACGAATTACCCCGCCAGCAAGTATTTGATGGACGAGATGGCGATTTCCGTGCTCGTCAACGACCGTGTCGCTCCGAAAAATTCGCTTGCGGACACGTGACTGGTCGAAGATTGGAGCATCTGCAGAGCGAACTGACACAGCATCATTGATCAATCCGACGTCATCTGAAATAAGTGCAACGTAAGCGTAGCCGTCGCTGAGGTAGTGTTTTTCCCCAAAGGCGCTCTCGCCATAGGGCCGCCCTTCCAAATTGATCTTGACGGCATCCTCGCCGTTCACAAAGCCACGACCATCGCGCTGATATACGCGAACTCGTTGGATCATGGTTCCGTATCGCGGATCTACAAAGTATGACGACAAAGCGGTTTTTACATCTTGTCCGGTTGAGACTCTGCGCTCAAACTCGGATAGCACTATGTGTCGAGTCTCCGTGCTCACGATGTTGGCAATGCCAGTACGCGTTTTGTCCAGCGCAAAAGTCTTGTCGGCCAAATTCAGAAGGTCGACCGATCTCACAACTCGGACTTTTCCATCGTCTGTATAAGACTTTGCGTAGGCCATCTTGTCGAAAAACGCCCCAGCTGCATATCGATCAGTCTTGTGCTTCACTTTCACATCGCGCACCAATCGCAGCGCCACCTCCCTGATATTCCGAACTGGTGGTTCGGGCGTTTGCCATGGTTTGATACCGCGCAAGCCAGCAGCACGTTGTTCCATGCGCTCCTTGTAGCCTTTGGCCATGTCCATGTAGAGGCTGCGGTCAGTCAAGCCAATGACCAGCGCATCGACCAAGTGGTGTCGATGATCGATTCGTTTGTCCATCCGGCGGTCGGTTCGTTCCACCTCCGGGCCATGATGGTTTTCCCAGCAGGCACGGAAGCGTTCAAATTCTTCGCGGGTAATCGGCTTCGGCGGCTTGTCATCATCAAGCAGGGGCAAATGGTTGTCCGGTTTTTCACTTTTGGGATCGACCTTGGTTTCTAGCCTGACTTGTGGAATAACGGTTTCCAACTTCCAAGCTCGGCGTAGCTGGGCTGTCAGCTCGCCTCGTGAGACGCTTACATCTTGGCAAATATCTTTCATCCACTGGCCGGTGAGTTTGGCAATCCAGGAGCTTTCTACAAACTGCCTTGCGGTAAAGTCTTCGAGAGATTTGTCGTTCAGTTTTTCGGCTTCATAACTTTCCGTCATCAAATAGTTGGCTTTGCGGTAACTGCGTTTGCGCTTCAGAATATTGGCGCAATTTTCGATGGCGCTAATTCGATCAGCGTCACCCTTAAAAGCCTCAAGCGGTACGCTATTTGCTTTTTCTGCGTTGCAAGTCCGATGTGCGATGACCACATGGGAGCGTTCGCGTTTTACCTGAGTCAGCGAGCGGGGCAGGATGTGATCCACATTGGTCGCGTTGCCGTCCAGAGCCTCGGCAAGTTCCATGCGCTTGCTGCAATACGGGCAGTGAAAGTCCTGTTCTTGCGCAAGCAGATAACGGAAGATGTCATTGTTTGTGGCCGTGCGGCCAGCCTGATTGCCCTCGATCTGACTTTTGGCATACAGGCGTGCTCGCCTGTGTTTGTCGATACCTTTTTCTTTTTCGCCACGTGCTTTCAAGCCCAATGCCATGTCGCGCGATAGCTCCACGATGACCTGTGCCGGGGGCTGGCCCATGGCTTGCAGGCATTGGTTGACCGCATGACGGACTACGCGTAGCGCAACGTCAACCACCACGTTGCCGGTGGGTGCGGGTTGCGGCAAATGCATCAATAGTTCGCCGGTAGGGGGTTGAGACTTATAAACCGTTTCCCGTGCGGCGTGTTCGTCGTAGCCTTCGCCATCCTGCATCTTCGCGGTGAGTTGCTTCATAGTCTTGATGCTGTAAGCCGCGCGACCCGTGTCAAAGCCCATCTTGCTCAGGCGATCAAATGTCCGTGACTCAAGCCACTGGTTGATGAAAGCGACAACTTCCGGCTTTGGCGGAGGCTCCATCCGCTTGTGCCAGTTGGTTGAATCCACGGACTCCGGGGAGCCAAGATTGGCGATGAAGTTGATGACGCGCAACTGCGTGATGGCGTCGAGGGCGATCCAATGACTCAACATGCCGAGCCCACTCATGGCTTTTGTTGTCCGATCTCCTAAAAGCGTTTCCCGGCTGAAGCGGTCCGTATTGAACTGACCGGGAAATTCCTGCCGTAAACCGGATTTTTCCAACGATTTGTAGATTTTTCCGAAGGTAAGCGCACCGTCCTTGTTCAGTTGCTCGGGGTCGAGCAACATTGCGCGAATGTGATGGCGTTGCTCCTTGCTCAGCACGCGTTGCATACGCCCCATGCCCCAGCGCAGGTCGGCCAATTGTTTCTCAATCCTGAAGGCCTGTGCGGCAGGTTGTGCCGCGGGCGCGCGGGCTAGCGTCGGCTCCAGCGAGCATTGGCCCACCATGCCTGCAACAGATTTCAACGGACGTTGGTAAAAAATCGCTTCTTTGAAATGCTGCTTGATTGGCAGCGTTTCCGACAATCCTCTGACCGAGTAGGCTGTGGCCTCGACATTGAGAATCGGATGATGTTTGGCTTGTTCACTCCATATGAGTTCAAACTCTTCTTCCAGCATCTCTCGGTGAGCGTAGAGCCCAAGTGCCTTGAGCTTCAGCGATTCCCGAGGTCCCCGTCCGGCATGCTCTGTATCGCCAAAGCGTTTGCTGAGTAACTCGCCCAATGTTGTGCAGGCGTTGTCTGCAAGCAGCGCCTGGAGATCTTCAATGCCGCCTTGTACTTGCCCGGCCTCTTCACTATCCTTCTTAACTTTGAAGCCACCCGCGTAGCCACGCCGCTTTGCGAGTTTGAGAAAAACATTCAGCAGATCAGGCAACTCGATACGTTGGTTGATCGCGTCTGCTCGCAAGGCGTGGATGTGTTGTCCGTCATCAGGGGCGACCTTGCTGGCCTTCAACCCGATCAAGGGTGCGAGATGCGCAATGCGGCGCAACCTGCGCGCCCGGCGTTCTGTCAACCGTCGTTGCTGGCGAGCCAGCCGGCGAGCGGCCTTTTTGGGTTCTCCTATGCCCCCAGATTTTGCTGGCAGCAAGGGCTCGGAGAAAATGTGAACAGCAAAGTGGGCGACATCAACTGGCTGTTTCTGGTCATCGAGAGCCAAGGCAACCAGGCCAAGTGAAGCCGTACCCACATCAAGCGCGAGGCGATATGCCATAACAAATCTTTCGTAAACAATTTGTTGCAAGCCTAACGAAACATTGGCATACTCACAACCCTATCGAGCGTTGCGGTGGTGGGGACTGTCGGCAACAAGTCTAAGGAGCTTGCTCCCGAAGACACAAATAAGAAACGGGCACTTCGGTGCCCGTTTTCCTTGGTACTTTGTCACAGCATTTGGCTGGCGTCCGTTATGGCTTGTTTCAGGGGGTTCAGACCGAGTTTGGGTGTAATTGTGGCGCTCACGCCACCAGTGGCGCCTCCTGCATGGCTTCGGTTTGCTCTTCCAGCATGTCGATCTGGCCCTTCCAGTAGTCGCTGGAACCGAACCACGGGAAGTTGATCGGGAAGATCGGGTCATGCCAGCGCTGCGCCAGCCAGGCGCTGTAGTGCACCAGGCGCAGGGTGCGCAGCGGCTCGATCAGGGCCAGCTCGCCCCGGGGGAATTCGCGGAACTCCTCGTAGCCATCGACCAGCGCACCGAGCTGCAGCAGGCATTGCGGGCGATCGCCTGACAGCAGCATCCACAAATCCTGAACCGCCGGCCCGCTGCGCGCATCGTCCAGATCGACAAAGTGCGGACCCGCGCCCTCCAGACCTTCCGGCGTCCAGAGAATGTTGCCCGGGTGGCAGTCGCCGTGCAGGCGCAGGCTGCGGATGTTGCCCACGCTTTCAAACACCGCCTGCGCAACACTCATGGCTTGTTCGAAGGCCTTGAGCCAGCGCGAGGCCATGTCCAGCGGCAAGTAGTTGCCGGCCAGCAGCAGGTCGCGGCTGGCGTGCCCGAAGGTCTGCAGGTCCAGCGCGGGCCGGTGTTGGAAGGGCTGCGCACTGCCGACGGTGTGGATGCGCCCGAGGAAGCGGCCTATCCATTCGAGCACGCTGAAGTCTTCCAACTCGGGCCGGCGGCCGCCTCGGCGTGGTGAGACGCTGAAGCTGAAGCCATTGAAGTGGTGCAGGGTGCGGCCGTCAATCGTCAGCGCACCGACCACCGGAATTTCGGCCGCCATCAGTTCGGCCGCGAACGCATGTTCTTCGGCGATCTGCTCGTCGCTCCAGCGGCCGGGCCGGTAAAACTTGGCGACCACGATGTCGCCGGCAGCATCGCCTGTGCCCGCCGGGGTTTCGAGGTGCACCTGGTAGACCCGGTTTTCGTAACTCGACAGCGCCATCAGGCGGCCATCGCCCAGCAGGCCCAGGCTGGCCAGCGCATCGAGCACCACGTCGGGCGTGAGCTTTTCGTAGGCGTGCAGTGCCTCGGGCGGCATGGCGGTTGGGGGCAGGTCGGTCAGAGGCTCGTCAATCATGCCTCTATTGTCGTTGCTCACACGGTTTGTGAGTCAAAAGTGCCTCCAGCCCCCGTCAGTCATGCGCAAGCAGCTATTAAAATAATAGCATCTTTGCGGCAAATCAAAAGGCAAGGATGTGTCCGGTGCGCGGGTCGCCCTGACCGGCCAGCACCTGCTGGTAGGCAGCGGCCACGGCGCCGTCGCCCTGGTGGCGCTGGACCTGCAACCAGGGCGTGGGATCTTGCGCGACGCGTGTGCTGAAGGCCTGCCAGGCCTCGACCAGACGCTGGCCCAGACCTTCCTTGCCCCAGTCTGCACTGCGCTTCTTGATCTGCGCTGGCGCAAAAAACAGCGTGGCGCGGGGGCCGGGCAGGTCCTTGCCACCGCCGAGCTCGCTGACGTGGGTGCCGCCGATGGCGCAGCTGTACTTTAGATTGGTAAAGCGGCTGTGGATGGCATGGCGCAGTTTGGCGTTGCCGGCAAAGTCGATGTAGATGGTGGCGCGATCGGCGGGGATGCTCTCCAGGTGGTCGTAGCTCAGCACCCGGCTGTAACAACCGAGGCTTTCGCAGAAGGCCACGTTGCCGGGCGAGGTTAATCCGATGACTTCGATGCCCGGGCGCTGGGCCAGCTGGAAGGCCGTGCCGTAAGCCGTTTTGCTCGATGCACTGGACAGCAGCATGGCGACGCCGGAAGCACCGAAAAAATCGTTGTCGGCGAGGAAGTCGTCGATCAGGAAGGAGGTGATGAACAGCGGCCGCAGCAGCGCCTGCAGCGCTTCGGTGGATGAGGTGTAGAACGGGTCGGTGTTGCAGCGCAGGTACTGGTTGTACACCGGGTGCAGCTCGCGCCGGTGCGCTGCGGCGTCGTAAAAGCCGTTGCTGTCCAGCCGCGCAGGGCTCAGCACGGCTTCGGTCGCCATCGGGTAGTAGCCGTAGATCTTTTCACCGACGGCCACGCCCGGATGTAGCGATTGCACCACTGTGCCGAAACCCCAGACCGGGATGATGCCCCAGTCATCCTCGCTGGTCGGAAAAAACTGCCAGTAGTTCATGGCGTCGCCAAAGGCGGCATAGGTGATGTTGTTGGACGTCAGCGCGAAGGAATCGACATGCACCCGGATCTCTCCGTCGGCCAGCGGGCTGGCCTCGGCGACGTGGAGGCGGGTTTCGGCAAGATGGGTTTTGCGAACGAGGAGAGTGGTGGTGGACATCTGGATAACTTTCGCCTTTCAGGCTGCGGTGGTCGCCTTGGGAACGGCCCGGCGGCTCATGCGAGCAAACATAAGCGAAAAAGCCCACCGGCTCAACACAGGCGGGCCGCTTTGGCGACAGTGCGAAATCAGACCAGAGTGATGGTCACGTCGATATTGCCGCGGGTGGCGTTCGAGTAGGGGCAGACCTGGTGGGCAGCGTCAACCAGGGCCTGTGCAGCGGCACGGTCCATGCCTGGCAGCGTTACGTCCAGGCGCACGGCGATGCCGTAGCCTGCCGGGATTTTGCCAAGATCAACGCTGGAGTCGATTGACACGTCATCCGGGACAGTGATCTTCTTCATGCCGCCGACTGCCTTCATCGCGCCGATGAAGCAGGCAGCGTAGCCCGCAGCAAACAGCTGCTCAGGGTTGGTGCCGGTGCCGGCGGTGCCGGGCGAGCTCAGCGTGACTTCCAGCCGGCCGTCGTCGGTTTTGGACTTGCCGTCACGGCCACCGGTGGTGTGGGCTTTGGCGGTGTAGAGGACTTTTTCGAGTGTGGTCATGGTGGTTCCTTTGAAGTTTGCTTCGGGATGAAGCGGATTGAAAAGCGTGAGAAAGCGGATTTATGCGACCAACCGCAGGCGCAGGGCCTGCATCTGCAGGGTCAATGCGGTCAATTCGGGAATGGAGCAGTGGCTGGCTTCCAGAATGCAGCCGGGGATTTTTGCAGCGCGGCTTTTGAGCTTGCGGCCGGCAGCCGTCAGGGTGATGTGGACACGGCGTTCGTCCTCGACGGCGCGTATGCGCGCAATCAGGCCGGAGGCTTCGAGACGTTTGAGCAGCGGCGTCAGCGTGCCTGAATCAAGGTAAAGGCGCGCGCCGATCTCCGACACCATCAGGCCGTCTTGCTCCCACAGCACCAACATGGCCAGGTACTGCGGATAGGTCAGGCCCAGCTCCTCAAGCAGGGGCTTGTACAGCTTGGTCATGGCTAAAGAGGTGGAGTACAGCGCAAAACACAGCTGGTTGTCCAGCTTGAGCATGGCATCGGATTTGTTGGACATGGTTGTATTTTAGCTCGCAATTAAATTGTGTGCAATATAAAAAATCCTACGCTCTCCATGTCTGGAGATGGCCCCCAACGCTAGACTTCAGGGACATGCCCAAAAACACCCCCTCCCGCGCCAGCCAGCCTGCGCGTCCGGCTGCGCCGGGCAAACCGGCACAGGTGATTGAAGAAATCCGACCGGGCCAGTCGATGGAGCTGCTCAAGGAGCTGCACATCCTGACGCGCGAAGGAAAGCTCAATCAGGACACGCGGCGCAAACTCAAGCAGGTCTACCACCTGTACCAGTTCATCGCGCCGTTGCTGGAAGAAGTCGCAGCGGATGGCAAACCCTTCACGCTGGCCGACCATGGCGCCGGCAAGTCCTACCTGGGCTTCATCCTGTACGACCTGTTTTTTAATGTGGCGCATGCCGGCAAGACGCCAGTGGGAAAAATTTATGGCATCGAGACGCGCGCCGAACTGGTGGACAAATCGCGTGAACTCGCGCAGCGTCTGGGTTTTGCCAACATGGCATTTCTGAATGTGTCGGTGCAACAGGCCACAAGTTCAGCGGAATTGCCAGCCCAGGTGGACATCGTCACAGCCCTGCATGCCTGCGACACCGCCACCGACGATGCGATTGCCTTTGGCCTGCATAAACAGGCGCGCCACATGGTGCTGGTGCCGTGCTGCCAGGCCGAGGTTGCCGGCGTGCTGCGCAAAAACAAGGCGCTGAGCCTGTCGAAAAGTCCGCTGGCGGAACTCTGGCGCCACCCCCTGCACACGCGTGAGTTTGGTAGCCAGATCACCAATGTGCTGCGCTGTCTGCAGCTCGAAGCCCATGGTTACCAGGTGACGGTTACCGAGCTGGTGGGCTGGGAGCATTCGATGAAAAACGAGCTCATTTTGGCGAGTCGGCCGCCCAAGCCCAGCGAGGGCAACACACGCGCCGCACAAACCCGGTTGCAGCAGGTGCTGACGGAGCTCAATCTGCGTGAGCTGACAGCACGTTTTGCCTCAGCGCGCTGAGGCCAGCCTGAGCACGGTGGCATAACCGGCCTGAACCTCCATGTCGGCGGTGAAGCCGCGGGCTGCCAGCAGGCGGTGCGCGCGTGGCAGGTTCCAGCAGGGGATTTGCGTGAACATGTGGTGCTCGCAGTGGTAGTTGACCCAGTAGGGTGCGATGAACAGGCGCTCCAGCAGGTTGGCGTGGGTGGTGCGCGCGTGGCGCAGCGGGTCGGTGCCGTTTTGCTCAATCAACGCATGCTCGGCAATATTGCGCAGGCGGCTGACCAGCGGCAACCAGGTAGCCATGGGCAGCAGCCACATCAAGACCCAGGCCCACCACAGGCCGGCTGCACTGAACAAAACCAGGCCCACGCCGTTGCTGATCAGGAAGATGCGCTGCTGCCGGAGCTCTGCAGCGATCAGCGGCCAGGCAGCTTCTCCGCTGGCCCGGGTTTTCAGTTTTTTTAGCAATCCGCCAAAGCGCTGCTTGACGAATGTTTGCCCGCTCAGGTCGCGGATGATCTTGCGCCGCAAAGAGCCGGGCGTGATGGGGAAGGGCGCTGACAACACCAGGTCAGGGTCTTCGCTTTGCTGGACGAAGCGATGGTGCTGCAAATGGTAGGGACGGTAGATGTTGAGCTCATGACCGCAGAACCACAGTGCCAGTCGGTCGTTGACGGCGCGGTTGACATGCAGCAGCCCGTGCGCGGCGTCGTGCATCAGGATAAACAGGCCCAGCTGGCGGTTGCCGATGATCACCACCATGAGGGGAATGCTCAGCGGCCAGATCACCCCCACTGCCATGGCCGCGCCTGTCACCAGCCAGCAGTGCGCCACGAGCGCGATGCCTTTCCAGGAGGATCGCGCGGTCAGCGCCTGCCATTCCCCAGGGCTGAAGAAGGTGTCAGCTTGAACGCGTGCGGCGGCGGGCATGTTTGTCCTTTGCGGCGGATTTGACCACCTGAAGTTGCGGGCGGGCGTTGGCCGGAGGGTCTTGCGGCGCCGTGTCATCACTCAGCAGCGCCAGCATGTCCCGCGCGCTGACTTCGGTGCCCACGCCGGTTGCAGCGCCGCGCAGCACCGAGCCCAGCGCCAGTGCCCAGAACCGGCGGGCACGCAGGGCCGGGTCGTCGTCGTGCGGCCAGTGACGCAGGTCGCGAATGGCGGCATAGGCGCGGTCGCCTTCGTTGTGCAGGCGCTCGAAAGTGCGTTCGATCAGCGGCGCCAGGTCTTGCCGACGCCGTGCCAGCGTCAGCGCCTCGATAAACAGCGCCAGGCCCGGTGAAGCCACCACGCTTTCAGCCAGCGCACGTGTGTAAAGCGCCAGCGTGCCGGCCTGTGCGGCCGCATGCTCAGCCTGCTCGCCCGTGTAGAGAATTTCGCGGCAGGCGGCCTCGACAAACAGCGCTTCCTTGGTGCGAAAGTAATAGGTCACCTGGCTGGGAAAAGCGTCTGCGGCCTGCGCAATCTCCGCGACCGACACGCCGCTCAGCCCGCGGGACTTGAACAGTTCAACTGCTATGTCCAGCAGATGCGAACGCATGCGCCGGCCCGGCTCGCGCATGGCGCGGGCGTCGGCTTCGGTCTCTGGCGGCAAGGTGTGAGGCATGGCATAAATGTATGCCGTACAAACAAGAACGTCAATGAGGTCTTTTGGCGGTCCTTACTTTTCCCCTGCAAACCGGGAACTCAAGCCCTGAATCGCCTGCGCGTCAGCGCCAGCGCCACCCAGAACCCGGCCACGGTGTACCCGACCAGCACCAGGCCGTGCCGCCAGGGGGCTGACGGCCACTGGTCCATGAACAGCGGGCGGATGATTTCCACCGCGTTGGTCAGGGGCAGCCAGTCGGAGATGATGCGCACCAGGTCTGGCAACTGCTCGCGCGGGAAAAAGATGCCGCTGAGAAACATCATCGGCGTCAGCACCAGCGTGAAGTAGTAGGTGAAGAAGTCGTAGCCCTTGGCCAGCGCGTTGAAGATCAGCGCCATGCACGAAAACATCATGCCCACCAGCAGCAAGATGGGCCAGGCCAGCAGCAGCTTGGGGCTGTGGCTGATGCCCAGGGCCAGCATCACACCTAATATGGCGGTCACGGTAAAGAGTGCCTTGAAAGCCGCCCACAACATCTCCGCCAGCAGCACGTTGTCCAGGCTGACCGGTGCGTTCATGATGCCGTCCCAGGTTTTTTGCACATGCATGCGCGAAAACGCGGAGTACAGCGCCTCAAAACTCGCCGCATTCATGGCGCTCATGCAGATAGACCCGCTGGCCAGAAACAGGATGTAGGGCACGGGGGTGCCGCCGACGGTGATTTCGCCCACCAGTGCACCCATGCCGTAACCAAAGGCCACCAGCCACATCAGTGGCTCGGCGATGTTGCCCACCAGGCTGGGGATGGCGAGCTTGCGCCAGACCAGCAGGTTGCGCATGAAGACGGGCCACCAGCGAGCAGACAGATCGGGTGCTCGGAAGATCGACTGATTCATCATGCGTCCTCCCGAATCTGCCGGCCTGTCAATTTCAGAAACAGGTCCTCCAGGTTGGCAGGCCGGTGCAGGGTGCGCAGGCTGGCATGTGAGGCCAGCCGGTCCAGCACCGGGCGGGCATCCTGGGTGTAGAAAAACACGGTTTCACCGCTGACTTCCACGCGTGCGGCCAGCGCGCGCAAACTCGCGTGCTCGGGAGATTGCGCCAGCGCCAGCGCGCCCGTGCCGTACACCTCGACCACGTCGGGTTCCAGGTGCTGCGCAATCAGTTCGCGCGGCTTGCCTTCTGCAATTTTTTTGCCGTGGTCCAGCACCAGCAGGCGTGAACACAGGCGCTCTGCCTCGTCCATGAAGTGGGTGGTCAGCAGTATGGACTTGCCCTGTTGCAGCAGCAATTGCAGGCGCTCCCACATCAGGTGGCGTGCTTGCGGGTCCAGTCCGGTGGTGGGCTCGTCAAGCAGCAGCAGGCTGGGGTCATTGACCAGCGCGCGGGCCAGGCTCAGCCGCCGCCTCATGCCACCCGACAGCTCGCCGGGCTTGCTGGACGCCTTGCCTGTCAGGGAGGCAAACTCCAGCAGGCCCGGAACACGCGCACGAACCTCGGCTGCGCTGATGCCGAAATAGCGGCCATAAACCTGCAGGTTTTCTGCGCAGCTGAAGTCAGGGTCCAAGGTGTCAAACTGGCTGACCACGCCGAGTCTGGCTTTGATGGCCAGGGCATCCTGCGGCATGCGCAAGCCGCGCTCGGCGCCGTTCAGGGCGTAGCTGATCTCGCCTGCGTCGGGTGCGGTCAGACCCAGGCACATGCGTATGGTGGTGGTTTTGCCGGCACCGTTAGGGCCGATCACGCCCAGGCATTCGCCCGGCGCAATCTCGAAGGACAAATCATCCACCACCACGGCACTGCCATAGTGTTTGCGCAAGCCGCGGATCTGAAGAAGGCAATCGCTCATGCGGCTATTGTTGCCCATACGCGCCGGGCATCGCCTGTGTCTGGCTCAGGCGTCGTCACCGTAATCGTGGTCGGGGTGGTTCACCACATCGAGTTTCCAGTAGCCCCGGCCCACGATCTGGCTGCGGCTCACGCCCAGCTCGTCCACCAGCTGCTGGCGGATACGGCGCATGGCCGCTGCTTCGCAGGCCAGGTAGATGCGCGTGTCAGGCCCCGGCGGCGCCAGCGTGCGCAGGGCTGCGGCCAATGGCTGGCCTGCGGCCCGGTGGTTGGTGCCGCGTGCCAGCCAGCTGACTTCAAGCTTTGCCGCGCTGTGCAACGGGCGCTGCTCGGCATCGCTGATCACTTCCAGCAACACCCGGGCACGGGCGGATGCCGGCAGGGTAGCCAAAATGGTTTCGACCGCAGGCAGTGCACTGTCATCAGCGAGGAGAAGGTGCTCAGTGCAGGCTGTGTCCGGCTGGTAGCCAGGACCGGGACCCATCAGGTACAAGACCTGGCCGACGCTGGCCTGTGCCGCCCAGGTCGAGGCCGGTCCTTCCCCGTGGAGCACAAAATCAACATCGACCTCCAGCGCTTCGGGGCGCACGGCCAGCGGCGTGTAGGTCCGCATGGACACCGCACGCGGGCCGTCGGGCAGCGGCCGTACGGGCTCGGTCTGCCCGGGTTCCGGGAAGATCAGCTTGATATAACTGGCGGGCCCCACCGGCGGAAAACCTTCCAGCTCCGCGCCTTTGAGTGTGATGCGGCGCATGGCGAGGCTCAGGACTTCAACGCGACTGACTTCTACCCGGCGCGGCGGGCGGCGCTTGCGCGCAGGGGCTTCGGGGTTGGGGCTTGCTGGAAGGGAATGGGTAGTGGTCAAAAAAATGTCCCGGTTGGCAGTTGCTTAATGCGAACCATTGTTATCTGAAAGCGATGAGCTTTGCGTCTATGGGGGTAAAAGGACCGAAGGCCCTGCGGGGCGGCACTTCTTTCCCGTCAAGTACAGTCGCAGTGACGCGGCCGGTGACCCGGTTCTGCTGGCGTCGCCAGCCGGTTTCCTTCCACTTCCTATTTCTCTACATCCCATGACCACCTTCGGTACACCCCTGTCTCCCCATGCCACCAAAGTTATGCTGCTGGGCTCCGGCGAGCTCGGCAAGGAGGTGTTGATCGCCTTGCAACGTCTTGGCGTGGAAACCACTGCGACCGACCGCTACGACAACGCACCCGGCCAGCAGGTGGCCCACCATGCGCGCACCATCACCATGAGTGATCCGGCCCAGCTCAAGGCCTTGATCGAAAAAGACCGGCCGCACTTGGTGGTGCCGGAAATCGAGGCGATTGCCACGCCCATGCTGGAAGAACTGGAAGCCGCCGGTGTGGTGCGTGTGGTACCCACGGCACGCGCCGCGCGCCTGACCATGGACCGCGAGGGCATTCGCCGCCTGGCTGCCGAAACGCTGGGCTTGCCCACCAGCCCCTATGTTTTTTGCGATTCGCTGGCCGAGCTTCAGGCGGCGATTGATAAAAAAGTCGGCTACCCCTGCGTGGTCAAACCGGTCATGAGTTCTTCCGGCAAGGGCCAGAGCAAGATCAGCAGCCCCGACGACGTGCACAAAGCCTGGGACTATGCCATGGCCGGTGGCCGCGTCAGCCACGGCCGTGTCATCGTCGAAGGTTTCATCGACTTTGACTACGAGATCACCCAGCTGACTGTGCGCGCCATGGGTGCCGATGGGCAAATCGAAACTCATTTCTGCGAACCCATAGGTCATGTGCAGGTCAGCGGCGATTACGTCGAGAGCTGGCAGCCGCAGCCCATGGCCCCGGCCGCGCTGCAAAAAAGCCGCGACATCTGCAAGGCCGTGACCGACAACCTCGGCATCGGCCACGACGGCCAGCCGGGCGGCCTCGGATTGTTTGGTGTCGAGCTGTTTGTCAAGGGCGACGAGGTCTGGTTCAGCGAGGTCAGCCCCAGGCCGCACGACACCGGCATGGTCACGATGTGTACGCAGTGGCAAAACGAGTTTGAGCTGCATGCCCGCGCCATCCTCGGCCTGCCGGTCAACACCGCACTGAAGAGCCCGGGCGCCAGCGCCGTGATTTACGGTGGTGTCGATGCCCAAGGCATTGTGTTTGACGGTGTCGCCGACGCCCTGCGTGTGCCAAACACCGACATCCGGCTGTTCGGCAAGCCCGAAAGTTTTGTCAAACGACGCATGGGTGTGGCGCTGGCGTTTGATAACGACGTGGCCGTGGCGCGCAGCAACGCCAAGCGGGCGGCGTCGCTGGTCAAGCCTCGATTGGCCTGAGCAGCCCCAGATTATTGGCAAAACAGGCTGCAGCCCTTTGTTGATATGCGCAAGCAGCTATAAAATTAATAGCGCTTAAAGCCTGCCTACTGAAAAGCCACTTCCGAGAAACTGCGCAGCTTGCGGCTGTGCAATTGGGTGCTGCCCTGCGCGCGCAGCAGCTCGATGGCCCGAATGCCGATGCGCAAGTGTTGGTCCACCCGTTCTCGGTAGAAATGGTTGGCCATGCCGGGCAGTTTGATCTCGCCGTGCAAGGGCTTGTCGCTGACACACAGCAGGGTGCCGTAGGGCACACGAAAGCGAAATCCGTTGGCGGCGATGGTGGCGCTTTCCATGTCCAGCGCCACCGCGCGGCTCTGGCTGAAGCGGCGCTGCGGCTGGTTGCCCGGCAGCAGCTCCCAGTTGCGGTTGTCGGTAGAGGCCACGGTGCCGGTGCGCATGATGCGTTTGAGATCAGGCCCCTCCAGCCGCGTCACGTCCTTGACCGCCCGCTCCAGCGCCACCTGAATTTCGGCCAGCGCGGGTATCGGCACCCACAGTGGCAATTCCTCGTCCAGCACATGGTCTTCGCGCACATAACCGTGGGCCAACACGTAGTCGCCGAGTTGCTGGCTATTGCGCAGGCCGGCGCAGTGGCCCAGCATGATCCAGGCATGCGGGCGCAGCACCGCGATGTGGTCGGTGATGTTCTTGGCATTGGCCGGGCCGACGCCGATGTTGACCATGGTAATGCCGCTGCGGTCGGCCCGCATCAGGTGGTAGGCCGGCATCTGCGGCAGCCGCGGCGGCGCCATGCCGAGTTCATCGCCGGCTACGGGCGCCAGGCCGGCCCGGCGAGTCACCACATTGCCAGGTTCGACAAAAGCGATGTATTCGCTGTCGGGTTTGGCCATCTCTTCATGGCCCAGGCGCACGAACTCGTCAATATAGAACTGGTAGTTGGTGTACAGCACGAAGTTCTGAAACCAGTGCGGCGAGGTGCCGGTGTAGTGGCGCAGGCGCTGCAGTGAATAGTCAACCCGCGCTGCGGTGAACAGCGACAGCGGCTGCGGTTCGCCCGGGCTGGCTTCGTAGGTGCCGTTGGCAATGCCGTCGTCCATGGCGGCCAGGTCCGGCAGGTCGAACACATCACGCATCAGCATGCGGCGCGCGGCGCTGAGGCTGCCTTCGATGTGGTCGTGTTCGGCAAACGAGAAATGAACCGGAATCGGCTGGGTGCTGGTGCCCACTTCCAGTTCGACCGAATGGTTTTGCAGCAGCAGCCGGAACTGCTCCAGGTAGTAGTTGCCGTACAGGTCGGGCCGGGTCAGTGTGGTCTCAAAACGGCCGGGGCCTGCGACAAAACCATAACTGAGCTGCTCGATGTCGGGCGTCTCCAGGGTGGCGCGTGCGACCGTCTCGGTATGAATACGGACAAAGGGGTAGCAGGCGCGCACATGACCCGGCAGGGTTTCGCCGGCCACGTAGCGGTGCATGGCGCCACGCAGGTGGGTGATCTGCTGGTCATAAATCAGGCGGACCTGCGCCAGCGCGGCGGCGGGGTCGGTGTAACGGGTGGGCGCGATGAAGGCGGGCAGGTAAGGCATGGGCTTATTGTGCCCCGCGCGGGTTCTGCGCGCGGGGCTGCAGACCGACAGCCTGTCAGCCTGCACCCTACATCAGCTTTGCATGGCCGCTGACTAGCCCAAATTTCACCGGGCTCCTACAGTCACAGCCATCAACACAACCAGCGACCCCCCCAACAGGAGCTGCCATGAGAGTCGATATCCCCCTCGCCAATCCGTTTGCACTGATGATGGCGCCCCAGCAGGTGCTGGAGGCGATGGAGAAATCGGATTCCCTGCGCCGGCTGCAGCACCAGGTTTTTCACCCGCTGGACACACGGGCCGCTTTCCAGGCCGATGCTGACTTGGCCGCATTTGATGCGGCCATCGAGCGCGCCAACATCGTCCTGCCGCCGGATTCCGACGAGCAGGCTTAAGCTTTCGCGGCCACCGCAGCCTTCACCGGCTCGCGCATGGTCACAAACTCTTCAGCCACCGTGGGGTGGATGCCGATGGTGCTGTCAAAAATGGCCTTGGTGGCACCGGCCTTCATCGCCACTGCAAACCCCTGAACAATTTCGCCGGCATCGGGGCCCACCATATGCAGGCCAACGACCTTGTCCGTCGCATCGTCCACCAGCAGCTTCATCAAGGTACGTTCACCGCTGCCGCTCAGTGTGTGTTTGAGCGCCTTGAAGTCGGCACGGAACACCGAGACCTTGCCAAACTCCTTGCGCGCATCGGCTTCCGAATACCCGACCGTGCCGATGTTCGGATGGGTAAACACCGCGGTCGGCACAAATTCATAACTCATGCTGCGCGGGTTTTTGCCAGCGGCAGCGCCCAGCAAATGGTCCACCACCACCATGGCCTCGCCCAGAGCCACCGGCGTGAGTTGCAGGCGTGCCGTGACATCGCCCAGTGCATACACCGAAGGCAGGGAGGTTTGGTAGTGGCGGTTGACCTCGACCGCACCCTTGGGATTGAGCGTGACGCCGGCTTCGGCCAGGCACAGCCCGCTGCTGTTGGGGACCCGGCCGGTGGCATACAGGACGGCATCGACCGTGAATGCACGGGCGTCAGCGCCTTTTAGCTCCACCCTCAGACCTTGCGCTGTTTTTGTGATGGCGGCCACTTCGCTGTTGAACTGCAGGTTCACGCCGCTGCGTGCCATTTCGCCGGCGATAAACGTACGCACGTCGTCGTCGAAGCCGCTGAGCAGTTTTTCGCCCCGATGCACCTGCGCGACTGCTGAGCCGAGGCCGTTGAAAATCGAGGCGAACTCGCAGGCGATGTAGCCGCCGCCCACTACCAGCAGGCGTTTCGGGAAGGGCGTCAGGTCGAACATGTGATCGGAAGTCACGATGTGTTCGCGTCCTTTCACTGCCGGCACGCTGGGGGTGCCGCCGGTGGCGATCAGGATGTTTTTGGCGGTATATGTTTTCTCTTCCACCTTCACGTTGTGTGCGTCCACCAGCGTGGCCCAGCCCGTGAGAATGGTGACGCCCGCGCCCAGCAGCAGTCCCTGGTAGATGCCGTTCAGACGCGTGATCTCCCGCGCGCGGTTGGCCTTGAGGACTTCCCAGTCGAAAATCGGCGCTTCACCGGCCCAGCCGAAGCCGTGCGACTCTTCAAAGGCTTCGGCGTAGTGCGCGGCGTAGCTGTAAAGTTTTTTCGGGATGCATCCGACGTTGACGCAGGTGCCGCCCATGGCCGCTACTTCGGCCAGCGCCACCCGCGCGCCGCGCTGCGCGGCCATGCGGGCGGCACGAACGCCACCGCTGCCGCCACCAATGACAAACAGGTCGAAGTCAAAATTTTGCATAAAAAGGTCTGGTTGGCCCGAATCGGGCGGATGTTGTCCGGCTGCGGCGTCTGTATGTGGAAGCCTCAGGGGTTCAAGAACAAAAAGGATAGCTGAAAGCGACCGCCATACCGGGGCGAAGGGCTGTTTTTGCTCTGAAAGCTGGCGGTGAAGGCCGTTGGCGAATAAGCACGGTTTGCTTTCGGCACAAAAAGGCTGCAGACTCGCTTTTATCGCCGCCACGCCCTTTCGGCCATTTTCCACATGACTCCGGTTTCTGCCTCATCTTTCCCAGCCTCCGCATTCGACGCTGAAATCGATGCATTCAAAGAGGTCTTGCTTGTCGGCGGCCTTGGCGCGGCCCTGGATTTTCTGAACACCCGCACGGACTACCGCTTTACCTTCATCTACAAGTCTGAGCCGCCGTTTGCGCGGCGCGTGCTGGTCCATGACCGGGAGCTCCTTTACATTCCGAGCCGCGAGCGGGTGCCTGTGGAGCAAACTTTTTTTAACTTCATGCTGACCGAGCCGGTGTTTGTCACCGCCGATGGCCTGCGCGATGAACGCAGTTGCCAACACCCTGGCCGCGCGCACTTCCGGGGGTTTTGCGGCGTTCAGCTGCTTCACTCCGACGGGCGGCACTACGGCTGGCTGGCCCACGCCAACCCTGGGGCGCTCGCCATTGCAGAACACGAGGCCGGTTTTTTGCGGCTTGTTGCTGTGCCCCTGATGCACCAGCTGGAGGCCATGACCCTGCCCTGAGCCGGTAAGGCTCAGCTCCGGGACTCCCGAAGTTCCTGCTTGATCCAGTCGATGAAGACCCGTGTGCGCATGGGCAGCAGCCGGGCATGCGGGTAGACCACATGGATGGGCCTGGTCGGCGGCTCGAAACTTTCGAGCACGATGCGCAACTGTCGGGTCTTCAGGAAGGGCGCGACCTGGTAGCAGAAGAACATGCCAACACCCGCGCCGGCGGCGCAGGCCGCCACCGCCGGCGCGTTCTGATTGAATTCCAGGTTGCCGTTGACGCTCAGGCGCAGCGGTTTGCCGTGGTCCATGAACGGCCCCCAGCTTGGCGCGTGGTCGCTGACGCGCACGCAATTGGCCTTGAGCAAATCTTTCGGATGCTGCGGTTCACCGTGGCGTTTGAGCCAAGCGGGGCTGGCCACCACCACACGCCGGATCTGGCCTACCGGCTGCGCCACCAGCGTGGAATCGTCGAGCGTACCTATGCGTATGCCGACGTCGATGCCTTCCTCGAGCAGGTTGACCACGCGGTCCAGCAGCACCACGCTGCAGCGCATCTTGTCGTACTTCTGGACAAAACGTGTGACGGCGGGCGCCACATGCATTTGCCCGAACAGCATGGGCGCGGTAATGGTGAGCTGGCCGGCCGGCTCTGCAGAGTCTGCCGACAGGGCCGATTCCGCGTCATCCAGCGCGGCCAGTATCTGCCGGCAACTGGCCAGGTGCCGTCGGCCCTCATCGGTCAGCGAAATGCGGCGGGTGGTGCGGTTGAACAGGCGCACACCCAACTGCGCCTCGTAGCCAGCGAGAATGCGCACCATTGCGGGCAGTGAAGATTCCATGACCCGGGCCGCAGCGGTCAGGCTGCCTTCGTCGGCGATGTGGATGAAGGCCTGCATGGCGCGCAGTTTGTCCATGGCTGCATGGTAAACCAACTCATCCGTTAAGTGGAAGAGTTAAATCCATCTTGAGGTATTTATTCAGGATATCGAATCAAACAAAATTCAGGGCTTCTTCACAACTTCGAAAGCCCCCGCATGAACTCAGGAACCGTCCCCGCTGCTTTTCCCGCGCAGCCCATCAAGCTTTACGGTGCTGCCATCTCGGGCCATTCCCACCGCGTGGCACTGTTTCTTTCATTGCTGGGCCTTCCCTTCGAGGCCATTGACATCGATCTGGTGGCGAAGGAGCACAAGACGCCGGGGTTCCTCGCCATGAATCCTTTCGGCCAGGTTCCGGTGATGGCAGATGGCGACATTCTGCTGGCCGACTCCAATGCCATCCTGGTGTACCTGGCCGGCCGTTATGCGCCTGAGCCGGACAGCTGGCTGCCGAGCGACCCGTTGGCCGCAGCGCGCGTGCAGCGCTGGCTGTCGGTGGCCGCCGGCCCCCTGGCTTTCGGGCCCTCGCTTGCCCGGGTGGGCGAGCTGTTCAAGCGGCCGGCCAGTCCGGACGCGATTGAGCGTTCACATGCGCTGTTCGCGGTGATGGAGCAGCATCTGGCAACTTCCCACTTCCTGGCCGGCGCCACGCCGACCCTGGCCGACATCGCCAACTACAGCTATGTCGCGCGTGCGCCGGAGGGCCGGGTGTCGCTGGAGCCCTATCCCCAGTTGCGCGCCTGGCTGGCACGTATGGAGGCCCTGCCCGGTTTTGTACCCATGGTTCAAACGCCGGTGGGTTTGTCGGCGCCAGCGGCATGACCTCCCCCGTTTTTCACGAAGGCGAACGCGCCCTGCAGGCGCGTGCCGGCGTAGAGGCCCGCATGACGCAGCTCGGCCCACGCGTGATCCGCGACTTCATGCCGGAGCAGCACCGCGAGTTTTTCGCGCAACTGCCTTTTGTGATTGCCGGCACGGTGGATGCGCAGGGCCAGCCCTGGGCGTCGGTGCTGGCCCGGCCGCCAGGCTTTTTGCATTCGCCGCATCCGCAGCGTCTGGACGTCAAGACAACGCCGCTGCCCGGCGATCCGCTGGAAGTGACACTGGCTGAGGGCGCGCCTATCGGCTTGCTGGGGCTGGAGCCGCACACGCGGCGGCGCAATCGCATGAACGGCAGCGTTCGTCATGTGAAGGCTTCGGGCTTTTCGGTGGAAGTCAGCCAGAGTTTTGGCAATTGCCCCAAGTACATCCAGGCGCGTGAGCCGGTGTACCTGCAAGGCGACGGCGCTGCGCCGGTAATGCACGAGTCGCGGCAACTGGACGAGGCGGCGCGCCGCATCATCACTGCCGCAGATACGTTTTTCATCGCCACTGCCTATGCCGGCGACAGCGCGAAGGCGTGGCATGCCGGTGGGGTCGATGTGTCGCACCGCGGGGGCAAGCCCGGCTTTGTGCAGCTGGACGGGAACGCTGTGCTGACGGTGCCGGACTACGTTGGCAACTATTTCTTCAACACCCTGGGCAATATCGCAGTCGATCCGCGCGCCGGCCTGCTGTTTATAGATTTTGAGAAGGGCGACCTGTTGTACCTCGCGGTCGCAGCGAGCATCATTTGGGACGGCCCCGACCTGCGGGAATTTGAAGGCGCCCAGCGCCTGCTCCGCACGCAGGTGCTGTCGATGCGGCGCGTCGAGGGTGTGTTGCCATTGCGCTGGGGGCCGGCCGAGTTGTCGCCCTATCTCCCTGGCCGGGATTGACGGTAGTGGCTGGCCCATTCGGCGCTGGCCACACAGATGGCCAGCCAGGCCGTGCCCGATGCAAAACCGGCCAGCACATCGGTGGCGAAATGCACCTGCAAAAAGATCCGGCTGCAGCCCACGCTGAAGGCCGTGGCTGCGGCCAGCAGCACCAGCGGCAGGCTGGCCCGCCGGGCCAGCGCCGGTGGCAGGCTGCGCAGCAGCACATAGGCCAGCATGCCGTAAAGCACGACGGCGCCCGAGCTGTGGCCGCTCGGGAAGCTCCAGCCCCCGGCCTGGACCGGTCCGTCCTCGTGCAGCGGCCGGGTCCGGGCAAACACTGCCTTGAGTGTGGTGTTGAGCAGGGCGTTGCCGCTGATGGTGAGCACCCAGGCTAGCGCCAGCCAGCGCCGCCCGTGCAGCAGCAGCAGGGCCGCGACGACGATGCACACCACGCTCAGTGTGGCGGTATCACCGAGCCGGGTGATCCAGGCAAAGGCCTGCAGTGCCCAAGCGGGCGTGTGTTCACGCACCGCATCCGAGAAAAACTGATCGAGTTGACCGACGCGTGCACCGTCGCCCAGCTTCTCGGCGATGCCGGCAAACAATGCGGCGCCGGCCACCAGCGCTGCAAACCCTGCTACCAGGCGGATCAGCAGGTAAACCCCGGGGCCCAGGGGGCTGGTCTCGCGCGGCAGTGCATACCGCTGCGCCAGCCACCACAGGGTGGTGACCCATGGCATCAGCAGGACCAGAAGCACGGCAAACAGCAGCAGGGCGTGGGCGCCCAGGGTCTGGACCAGCGCGGCGGAAAAATCGGTGGTGGGCATGGTGGCACCCAGCTTAAGGCCTGTGCGCCTCGCCGATCCCGTCAGGCAGCGATGGCGAGTTGTCGATCAGGAGATTTGCTATCAATAAAGTAGCTGTCTGTCCATGCAGGACGGGAGCTGGGTGCTCATTTGATTCATATTTCCCGGAATCACCGGCGGCACGCCGCCTGCACCCACCTGGGCCTTGCGGCAGGCGCCGACCTGTCTGAAGCGACCCAGCGCCGATAATCACCCCATGACTTCTTCCCCCCCGACCTCCGGCGCAGCAAGCGCTGACTTCAGCTCGCTGCCGCTGAATCCTGCGATGCAGGCCAATCTCAAAACCCTCGGTTACCTGGCCATGACGCCGATCCAGGCGGCCAGCCTGCCGCTGGCACTGGCCGGCAAGGACATCATCGCGCAGGCCAAAACCGGCAGCGGCAAGACCGCTGCGTTTGCCATTCCCCTGCTGGCAAATCTCAACGCGCGGCGTTTTGCGGTGCAGGCCATGGCGCTGTGCCCGACACGCGAGCTGGCCGATCAGGTGGCTACCGAAATCCGCCGCCTGGCGCGGGCCGAAGAAAACATCAAGGTGGTGGTGCTGTGCGGTGGTGTGCCGCTGCGCAACCAGACCGCCAGCCTGGAAAACGGCGCGCATATCGTGGTGGGCACGCCCGGCCGCATCATGGATCATCTGGCCCGCGGCCACCTGACGCTGGAGGCCCTGAATACGCTGGTGCTGGACGAAGCCGACCGCATGCTGGACATGGGCTTTTTCGAGGACATTGTTACCGTGGCCAAACAGTGCCCGAAAGAGCGGCAGACCCTGCTGTTTTCGGCGACTTACCCGGAAGGCATTGCGAAAATCAGCCAGCAGTTCATGAAGAGCCCGCAAACCATCACGGTCCAGGCGCAGCATGAAAAAACCAAGATCCAGCAGCGCTGGTACCAGGTGCCCGACAGCGAGCATGACGAGGCCCGACTCGGCGCCGTGGCGCAGGTGCTGCGTCACTTCCGCCCGGCCAGCACGCTGGCGTTTTGCAACACCAAGTCGCAGTGCCGCGCACTCGTGGCCTATCTGAAAGAACAGGGTTTCAGTGCGCTGGCACTGTTTGGTGAGCTGGAGCAGCGCGAGCGCGACCAGGTGCTGGTGCAGTTTGCCAATCGCAGTTGTTCGGTGCTGGTAGCCACCGATGTGGCGGCACGCGGCCTGGACATCGCGCAGCTCGCCATGGTGATCAATGTGGACGTGACGCCTGACGCCGAAGTGCACATCCACCGCATAGGCCGCACTGGCCGCGCTGATGAAGAGGGCTGGGCCATCAGCCTGGCCAGCATGGACGAAATGGGTTACGTCGGCAAGATCGAGGTGCTGCAGAAAGCCGAGTCCGAATGGCACAAGCTCAGCGAGCTCACGCCGGCCAGCAACGAACCGTTGCTGCCGCCCATGGTGACGCTGCAGATCGTCGGTGGCCGCAAGGAAAAAATCCGCGCCGGCGACGTGCTGGGCGCGCTGACCGGCGCTGCCGGCAATGTGCCGCCCTTCACGCGAGAGCAGGTCGGCAAGATCAATGTCAACGAGTTCTCCACCTATGTCGCCGTGGACCGCATGATTGCCAGCCAGGCGCAGCAAAAGCTGGCCAATGGCGGTGTCAAGGGTAAAAGTGTCAAGGTGCGTTTCATGGACGAGGCTTGATCCACGTTTGAGCACGAAATTGGGCCTCAGCCCATACTGGACGGGTGCATACAGCTATCGAAAGAGGAGCAATCGAGGTCCCGCGGGTTTGAAGCTCTGTCTGTAGGTGGATGTGCTGCGTGCGTGTCAGGTTGGGCGGCGGCTGATCATGGGGCACTGCCGCGAGTTGCATGCAGGGTCTTTGGAAGTCTTCACAATCCACGATGGCGGGTGATGCCCGGCTTCGCATGCAGGACCCCTGCTCCCACGCCTTACCCCTTTCAGTTTTCGCAGCCTGCGTCCGCCGGCTGCAGCACCCTTTCAGGACACCATCATGGTCAGGCTTAAATTTTCAATTGAACTCGCTTACCAGGTGGCCGATACTGGCTGCGATTTTGTGTTCAACATCCACGCCGCGCAGACGCGCCAGCAGACCGTGCTGCACGAAACCCTGGGTATCAGCCAGGTTTTGCAGCCCGATATTTACACCGACGCGACAAACCACAACCGCTACCTGCGGCTTCACGCCGCACCGGGCCCGCTGACGGTAAATTACGCCGCGACAGTGGACGTGCACCACTTCCGCGAGTTGCCCGACAACCTGCCAGAGATCAACGTGCTGCAACTGCCCGGTCAGGTGCTGTCTTACCTGTACCCCAGCCGGTATTGCCAGTCGGACAGGCTGCACCGCCTCGCAGTCAAGGAGTTCGGCCACCTGCGCCAGGGTTACAGCCGGGTGCAGGCGATTCGCGACTGGGTCAACCAGCGTGTGACCTTCACCTCCAACAGCTCGACCGGCTACACCACCGCAGTGGACACGCTGATCGACGAGGCCGGCGTTTGCCGCGATTTTGCGCACCTCATGATTGCGCTTTGCCGCGCGGTCAACATCCCTGCACGTTTTGTCAGCGGTATCGATTACGGCGCGGACCCCGCTTTGGGTCCGACCGACTTCCACGCCTATGTCGAGGTGTATGTAGGTCACCGCTGGTATATGTTCGACCCTTCAGGCACGGCGATTCCGATGGGTTTTGTGCGTTTTGCCACTGGCCAGGATGCCGCATCCGCAGCGTTCGCCACCATGTTCGGTGGCGTCAGCTCCTCGGCGCCAGTGATCAGCATCGAGGCCCTGCCGGATGACAGCGGCAACCTGGTGCTGCCGGAACACGTCACTGATGCCCTCTCTACCGCGGGCATTGAAGATTAATGCCCCCACGCTCGCTCACTGGCGTGTAGCTCGCTGCCCCCCGAGGGGGCTGTGCTGATTGGGGCGGCCCTGCGCTGCGCAAGGCCACGCTCGGAGCCCGCTTTAGTTTTCGGGCGCTGCCGCAGTGCGCCGGCGCCGCTCTATGTAAGCCTGCACTTCACCAACCACGCCTTTGCGGAAGGAAAGCACGCAGATCACAAAAATCACGCCGATGATGACCGTGACCCAGGAGCCGACCTTGTCAGCCAGCAGGTTCTGCAGTGAGATCACGATGCCCGCGCCGAACACCGGACCGAAGAAGGTGCCGACGCCGCCCAACAGCGTCATCAGGATCACCTCGCCCGACATGGACCAGTGCACGTCCGACAGAGTGGCGAAACCCATAACCAGCGTTTTCAGTGAACCCGCCAGACCGGTCAGTCCTGCTGACAGCACAAAGGCCAGCAGCTTGTAGCGGTCCACGTTGTAGCCCAGGGAAATTGCGCGAGGCTCGTTTTCGCGGATCATCTTGAGCACCTGCCCGAAAGGCGAGGTCACGATGCGCGAGATTCCGAGAAAACAGCCCACCACCACCGCGAGCACGAAGTAGTACATGCTGGTGTCCGAGGCCAGGGGCAGCAGGCCGAACAGGCTACCGCGCTGCACCCCCTGCAAGCCGTCCTCACCACCGGTGAAAGGCGCCTGCAGGCACAGGAAAAACACCATCTGGGCCAGCGCCAGCGTGATCATGGCGAAGTAGATGCCCTGGCGCCGGATCGCGATCGCGCCGAATACCAGGCCCAGCAGCACCGCCGACACCACACCGGCGAGGATGCCCAGTTCTGGCGACCAGCTCATGGCCTTGATGAACCAGCCAGTGACATAGGCCGCGAAGCCGAAGAAAGCCGCATGCCCGAAAGACAGCAGACCGGTGAAGCCCAGCAGCAGGTTGAAGGCGCAAGCGAACAGTGCGAAGCACAGCAGCTTCATCACAAACACCGGGTACAGCCCCATCAGCGGCGAAACCAGCAGCAGGACCAGGATGGCCAGGTAGGTGAAACGGGTCAGTTTGTTGTTGCTATTCATTTTTACGAGCCTGCGAGCGACGGGGAGTATTTGCAAGCCGGGGCCGCGGAACTGGCTTTGCCAGGCCGCAGGCGCAGCGCCCCCTCGGGGGGCAGCGAACCACACGAAGTGGGGAGCGTGGGGGCTGTCATGCTTCTTTGCCGAACAGGCCTGCCGGTCGCAGCATCAGCACGATGACCATGATGATAAAGACCACGATGCTGGATGCCTCGGGGTAAAAAACACGCGTCAGCCCTTCGACCACACCCAGGCCCAGTCCGGTGATCACAGATCCCAGGATGGAGCCCATGCCGCCGATGACCACCACCGCGAAGACCACGATAATCAGGTTGGAGCCCATCAGTGGATTGACCTGGATGATGGGTGCGGCCAGCACACCCGCCAATCCGGCCAGTGCGGCGCCGGCGCCGTAGGTCAACATCACCATCAGCGGCACGTTGACACCAAAGGCCTGCACCAGCTTGGCGTTTTCGGTGCCGGCCCGGAGATAGGCCCCCAGCCGGGTGCGCTCGATCAGATACCAGGTTCCCAGGCAGACCACCAGCGACGCCAGCACGACAAAGGCGCGGTAGTTCGGCAGGACCATGAAGCCGAGGTTGGTGGCGCCTGACAGCAGGTCGGGCACCGGGTAGGACTGGCCGGACACGCCGTACTGTTCGCGCAACACGCCTTCAAAGATCAGCGCCAGACCGAAGGTCAGCAGCAGGCCGTACAGCGGGTCCAGCCCGTACAGGTGCTTGAGAAAAAGCCGCTCGATGACCACGCCGAGGACGCCAACGGCGAGCGGGGCAAGGATCAGAGCGAACCAGAAATTCACGGCCCATTTGTCGAGCATGATCCAGGCGGCGAACGCGCCCAGCATGTACAGTGCGCCATGCGCGAAGTTGACGACGTCCAGCAGGCCGAAAATGACCGCCAGGCCGAGGCTGAGCATGGCGTAAAACGCGCCGTTGACCAGGCCCAGCATGAGCTGGCCGAGGAAGGCTTGATGGGGAATGCCGAATATTTCCATGAGAGTCGTTGTTCTTGCCTGCGTTGCAGCCGGCCACCGGCCGGCTGCCTGTCACCTCGTTGTGATTACTTCTTGATCAGCGAGCACTTGGACTCGGCAACCGTGGTGAAGGCTTGCGCGCCGGGAACCTTGGCCACCATCTTGTAGTAGTCCCACGGTGTGGTCGATTCCTTGCTGCCCTTGACCTGAAACAAATACATGTCGTGGATCATGCGGCCGTCGGCGCGGATCTTGCCTTTGCTGTAGAAATCATTGGCGCCGGTTTTCTTCATCTCCGCCATGACCTTGTCGGCGTCGGTCGAGCCGACGGTCTTCACCGCGTTCAGGTAGGTCGTCGCGGCAGAATAGTCAGCCGCCTGCAGGCTCGAAGGCATGCGCTTGTATTTGTCGAAGAACCGCTTGGCGAAGGCACGGGATGCGTCGTCCTGGTTCCAGTACCAGCTATCGGCCAGTTGCAGGCCTTCGGTGTTGGACAGGCCAAGGCTGTGCACGTCGTTGATAAACACCAGCAGACCGGCGATCTTCATGGTTTTGTTGATGCCGAATTCCTTGGCCGCCTTCATCGAGTTGGTGAAGTCGCCGCCGGCGTTCGCCAGACCGAGGATTTGGGCCTTGGACGACTGGGCCTGCAGCAGGAAGGAGGAGAAGTCAGACGCGTTCAGCGGATGCCGTACCGCGCCAGCCACGGTGCCGCCGTTGGCCTTGACCACATTGGATGAATCGCTTTCCAGCGAGTGTCCGAAAGCGTAGTCGGCCGTCAGGAAGAACCAGTTCTTGTTGCCAGCCTGAACCAGGGCGGTGCCGGCGACCTTCGCAAGCGCGACGGTGTCGTAGGCGTAGTGGACTGTGTAAGGCGAGCAGGCTTCATTGGTCAGGCGTGCCGAGCCAGCGCCGACCACGATGAAGGGGCGTTTCTTTTCCAGCGCTACCTGGGCCATGGCCAGCGCGGTGCCGGAGCTGGTGCCGCCGATGAGCATGGACAAGCCGTCTTTGTCGATCCATTCGCGGGCCTTGGAGCTGGCCACGTCGGCCTTGTTCTGGTGGTCGGCGGTCAGCACTTCGATCGGTCGATTCAGCACTTTGCCGCCGAAGTCCTGCACCGCCCACTTGATCATTTCGCCGCCAGCCGGGCCGTCGATGTCGGCATACAGGCTGGACATGTCTGTGATGAAGCCGATCTTCACGGGGCCGGTGTTCGTCTGGGCGACGGCTGCGATGCTACCGAGGCCGAGGGCCATCGCGGCGACTAGGATGTTGAGTTTCATGGGGTCTCCTTGGGTTGTGGTCGAAAGCGGTAAAAATTCTTTTGTGGATGGCCAGGCGCCTGTCAGACGCCGAGGTATTCCTGAAGCATGCCCATGTTCTGGGTCAGCTCGTTCTGGGCAAACTGCTTGACGATGGTGCCGTGCTCCATCACGTAAAAGCGGTCGGCCAGTGGCGCAGCAAAGCGAAAGTTCTGCTCGACCAGGACGATGGTGTAACCCCTGGCCTTGAGCGCGAGGATCATTTCGCCGAGTTTTTGCACAATCACGGGCGCCAGGCCTTCGGAAATTTCGTCGAGCAGCAGCAGGCGGGCGCCGGTGCGCAAAATGCGTGCGACCGCCAGCATCTGCTGCTCGCCGCCTGATAGCCGCGTGCCGGGGCTGGACGCGCGCTCCTTCAGATTGGGGAACATGTCGTAGATCTCGTCCAGGCTCATGCCGCCCGGGGCTATGGTCGGCGGCAGCATCAGGTTTTCCTCGGCTGTCAGGCTGGCGAAGATGCCGCGTTCTTCCGGGCAATAACCGACGCCCAGGCGCGCCACCTTGTGCGGTGCCAGCTTGATGGTTTCCTCGCCCTGGATGCGGATCGAGCCCTTGCGCGTGCCGGTAAGTCCGACGATGGCGCGCATGGTGGTGGTGCGGCCCGCGCCGTTGCGGCCCAGCAGCGTGACCACTTCACCCTCGTGCACCGTCAGGTTGACGCCGTGCAGCACATGCGACTCGCCGTACCAGGCATGCAGGTCCTCGATTTTCAAAAATTCTTTGGTCATCAGTGCGCTCCCTGCAACTCGGTGTTGGCACTGCCCATGTAGGCTTCGATGACGAGCGGGTTTTTCGACACCTCGGCATAGGGGCCGTCGGCGATGATGGCGCCGCGCTGCAGCACTGTGATGCGGTCGGCGATCGAGGCCACCACGTTCATGTTGTGCTCCACCATCAGGATGGTGCGACCGGCAGAGACCTGCTTGATCAGTTGTGTCACGCGGTCCACGTCTTCGTGACCCATGCCCTGGGTCGGCTCGTCGAGCAGCATGAGCTCGGGTTCCAGCGCCAGCGTGGTGGCCAACTCCAGCGCGCGCTTGCGGCCGTAGGGCAGGTTGACGGTCAGTTCCTCGGCAAAATCCTGCAGATCCACCTCGGCCAGCAACTGGCGGGCGCGCTCGTGCAGGTGAAACAGCGTGCTTTCGGCCTTCCAGAAATGAAATGAGGTGCCGAGGTTGCGCTGCAACGCAGCGCGCACGTTCTCGAGGACGGTCATGTGAGGGAATACGGCCGAAATCTGGAAAGAGCGCACGATGCCGCGCCGCGCGGTCTGGGCCGGCTGCTCGGTTGTGATGTCAGTGCCATTGAAAAGAATCGTGCCCGTGGTCGGGTGCAGGAATTTGGTCAACAGGTTGAAGAAGGTGGTCTTGCCGGCACCGTTGGGACCGATCAGCGCGTGGATGTGTCCGCGCTGGACTTTCAGGTCCACCTGGTTGACAGCCACGAATCCCTTGAATTCCTTGGTCAAACCCTGCGTTTCAAGAATGAACTCCGCTGACAAATTGATCTCCGGCTGCTGTCGTTGAACGGACAAGCGCAAGCCCGTCCGCGAGAAGGACTGATGCTATCGAGTCGCCTTGCTCGACGTGAGCGGGTTAGGACTTAGGTAGTTTTACGTGCCGCCCTACGTCCCGTTTGATCAATACGCTGCAGTGTGGGCGGATGTGTTTTCTCCGCTCACTTTGCACCGCAAGTTGACACCGCCAGATGTCAAAAAAGGTAAGGACCAGCCATTTGCGCCGGCCAGTATGTCTCAGCGCGCGTGCGTGACACCGCCATCGACCACCAATGTGGAGCCGACGACGTAGTCGCCGGCGCGGGACGCCAGGTAAATTGCAGCGCCGGCCATGTCGGCGTCTTCACCCACACGCCCGGCCGGCACGCGTGCGGCCACCGCCTCCTCGTGATCGCGCGCGTCTTTGTTCATGTCAGAGGCGAAAGCACCCGGTGCAATCGCCGTCACGACGATGTTGTCCTCGATCAGGCGCAGCGCCATGCGGCGTGTCAACTGAATCAGGCCGGCCTTGCTGGCCGCGTAGGAGTAGGTTTCCATCGGGTTGACCGAAATACCGTCGATGGAGGCGATGTTGATGACTTTGGCCGGTCGCTGTGCCGCGCCTTTGCGCAGCAGCGGGGCCAGCGCCTGGGTCAGGAAGAAGGGTGTCTTGAGGTTCAGGTCCACCACCTTGTCCCAGCCGTTTTCCGGGAACTCGTCAAAGGGCGCACCCCAGGCTGCGCCGGCGTTGTTGACCAGGATGTCCAACTGGCTTTCATGTTTTGAAAATGCGTTGACCAGCCCGGCAATGCCTTCAGGCGTGGACACGTCGGCCGGCAAAGAGACGCAATGCCCCAAGCTGGCAAGTTCTTTGGCAGTCTGGTCGCAGGCTGCGGCTTTTCGTGCCGAAATGTAAACCCGCGCGCCCTGCGCCAGAAACCCGGCAGCAATCATGCGGCCTATGCCGCGCGAGCCGCCGGTGATCAGCGCGGTGCGGCCCTTCAGGGAAAAGAGATCTTGCATGGGTGTGCTCCTGGGAATGTGAGGCCAGATGTCAGCCCGATGCGGCGCAGCTTAGCGTGGATGGACCGGCCGGCCGGTCACCTGCGTGTCTGGGGGCAGCGTGCCGGTCTATCGTGCGGGATGCCCGCAAAATAGTTAAGAAAAAGGCCAGTAGCCCTTGCTCTTTATGCGAGAGTAGCTATCAAAACGAGAGCATTTCGGGCAGTGCCACCCTGCTGCAGCGGACAGTCGCGAATGCGGGTTTCTCCTACAGCGCTGCTGTCGCACCGCGTTAAGGTGGGGTGTCCAGCAAGCGTAAAGGAGCAAGCATGCGAGTGGATATTTACCGCCGGGCCGAATCGGGCCACCGTTTTTCCTATCTGGCCGTTCCCGAAGGCCGGGTGATCCCCGAGGAGGCGACCAACACCGACTGGGAGACAGAGGCGCGCGGACTGGAAGGCGGCGCCCAAGCCGAACAGATGGACAAATACGCGATTGCCAAGCTGGAGCAGCAGATCAACGAGAAAGGTTATGCCATCACCAGCGTGAACGCCCGGGTGGACGCCGGCGACTGAGCACTCTCAGTCTTGGCTGCTGTCTGCCGCTGCGGCGCGCAGCTTGTCCTTCTTGCTGGGGCGTTTGCCCTTGATGCCGCCAGTGGACGGTGCAACCGGCTCTGCGGGCGTACCGGGGGCGGTTTGCAGCGGCTCAAAACCCTCGACCTGCTCCAGCGGCAGGCTCACGCCTTGGCGTTTTTCGATCAGGCGGAAATGCGCTTCTGTATTCGTGCTGACAAAACTCAGGGCTAGGCCGCTTTCACCGGCGCGGCCGGTGCGGCCAATTCGGTGGATGTAGTCTTGCGCCGAGCGCGGCAGGTCGTAGTTGACGACCACCGGCAACTGCGCGATGTCAATGCCGCGCGAGGCCACGTCGGTGGCGACCACCACCTTGAGCCGAGACGCCTTGAAGTCGGCCAGCACTTGCGTACGTTTGCCCTGGCTCAGCTCGCCATGAAAGGGCTCGGCATAAATCCTGGCCTTGCGCAACTTGTCAGCAACAATTTCAGCGGCATGTTTGGTCGCGACAAACACCAGCACCCGGCGCCAGGCGTTTTGCGTGATCAGGTGCCTGAGCAACTGCGTGCGCCTGCCCGCATCAACCGCGATGGCGCGCTGCGTGATGTCGGGTTCGCCCTCCGGCTCCGCCGGCGCATCGATGTGCACGGGGTCGCGCAGCAACTCATTGGCCAGCGCCTGCACGGCGGGTGGAAAGGTTGCCGAGAAAAACAGGTTTTGCCGCCGCGCGGGAAGCAACGCGAGAATGCGGCCCAGCTCATCGGCAAAGCCCAAGTCCAGCAGGCGGTCGGCCTCGTCGAGCACCAGCGCCGCCACGTGCGACAGCACCACCGCGTTGTGGTCAGCCAGGTCCAGCAGCCGGCCCGGCGTGGCCACCACGATGTCGGCACCGCCGCGCAAATTCATCATCTGCGGGTTGATGGACACACCGCCAAAAACAATGGCCACCTTCTGCGCCTGCGGCAAATGCTGGCCCAGGCTGCGGATTTCCTCGCCGACCTGCGCTGCCAGCTCGCGCGTAGGCACCAGCACGAGCAGGCGCACACGACGTGGCTTCTCGCTGTTCGCTTGCTGCAGCAGCTGCAGCAGCGGCAGGGCAAAGGCAGCTGTTTTGCCCGAGCCGGTCTGCGCCGAGGCCAACACATCGCGGCCTTGCAGCACGGCTGGAATTGCGACCGCCTGGATGGCCGTGGGGGCCAGGTAAGCCCGGGCGTCGACGGCGCGCAGCAGGGCGGGGGACAGCCCCAGAGAGGAAAATGGCATGAACAGGGCTTTAAGGGAGGGCAGTGATTGGGTTCAGACACTGCAGCCCTGCAGTTTAAGCCCCTCAGCCCGGGGTCCGGCAGGGCAAGCCGCATAATCGACACATGGCGATCCGGCTCTTTTCAGGGGCAGGCGCCGACCGACTTCAAGGCATCCGTGAAAAAGACATTCAAGCTCAACATCGAAGGAAAAAACCGCGACCGCGTGCTGGACGCGGTCAAACACGACATCCGCAAATACGTCAAGCGGCAACGCCGCGTAGCGTTGCCCGAGGGCGTGGATTTCTGGGACTTCGACTGCCGCTTCGGCGCCAGCGAGGAGACAGCCACGGTGGTGCACTTCGCGACCATCCTGCCGCTGGTCGATGCCGCCGCCAAAGAGGGTGCTGATGCGTTTTACCTCGAGTTGCTGGCCAAAGAGGGCCGGCGCACGCACCGCCCGCGTCTGTTGGAAGCGGAGAGTGGCGGCGAGGCGTCCCCGCAGGATCCCGAACCCGGCGAATGAGCCTGCAGTTCCTCGAATTCGATTACAGCGAGGATCCCCAGGGCAGCGGAAGCTTTGATGCCATGGCCTCGGTGCGGCCGGCGCAACTGGCAGCGCTGCGTGCTGAAATCGCTGAGGTGCTGGAATGGGCCGAAACCACGTTTTCCGGACAGCGCGGGCCGCTCGACGACGGCGGCGAATGGGATGTCGACCTGCATGAGCGGGTTGATGGTGCATCACCGCCTTGGCATGTGCTGACCCTGTGCATCAGCGGTAACGCGTCTTTTTGCGCGGCCTTCGGGCAGCGCTTTGGCCTGGAAGAGAGCTTTTAGGGCTGCTGCAAATCCAGCGCGTCAAACACCCGCATCGCCGCCCAGGCGTCGTTGGCCGCATAGACCAGCTGGCTCTCGCTGAGCTGGCGATTGGCCCAGTTGGATGTTGTGGCCTTTTTTGATTTCATGAAGCGGCGATTGAACAGCACCGCGACCGCACCGCGCACGCCGATCTCCTTCGCATAGCCCTTTTTACGGAAGACAAGGTTCAGGTCCAGCACATTGCGCGGCTCCACGCCCAGTGTGCGGCGGATCTGCGTGTGGTCACCGGCCAGGCCGAAGCCGACCTTGACGATGTGTTCTGCCTCCAGCAGGGCAGCAACGACCTCGCGGCAACGCGCATCGAAGAGCTGGAACACCCATGCCTTGTCCAGAGTGGACAGCTGGACCACATGCGGACCCTCCGACACCTGGTCGCGAAAAAAAGTGGGCTTGGATTCGGTGTCGAAACCGAGTGCGCTGCAGCCCGACAGGAACTTCCAGGCGTCTTCGGCCTGCCCAGCGGTGGCGACCAGCACGATGTCGGTCAAGCCCAGACGCTCCAGCGGCTCGAGCAACGCGAGCTCGTCGCGGGTCGGCGAGGCGAATTGCGGCATGTCAGTGCAGGGCGGTGTCGACCACGCTGGGGATGGTGGTGGCCGGTGGCGTGTTGCGGCTGCGTCCGCAGCGCACGATACCGTCAATCATCACCATGCCCACGCCGGGAATGTCACCGAGCTGCACGCTGTCGAGCAGGTCGCGGCCGGCCGTGTGTTGTGCCCGGTCCATGAACACGAAGTCGGCATCACGCCCGACCTCGATCAGGCCGCAGTTGAGCTTGCGGATCCGTGCGGTGTTGCCGGTGGCAAAACAAAAGGCCAGTTCGGCCGGGATGTTGCCCAGGCCGGACAGCAGGGAGATCAGCCTGAGCATGCCCAGCGGCTGCACGCCCGAGCCGGCGGGCCCGTCGGTACCCAGAATCACGCGGTGCGGGCATTTGAGCTGCAGCGCGGCCTGCGCCGCCGCAATCGCCACCTTCTCATTGCCGTTATGCACGATTTCAATCGCGCGCGAGGATTTTTCGCAGAGTTCACAGACATGTTGCTCGGACAGCGCGGTGTGCCCGCCATTGATGTGGCCGATCACATCGGCATCGGCTTCCAGCACCACGTCCTTGTCGATCAGGCCTGAGCCCGGAATCGACGGTCCGCCGGTGTGGATGGTGCTCTGGATACCGTACTTGCGCGCCCAGGCCACCATCTCCTTGGCTTCGTAGCCAGCCTTGACCGAACCCAGGCCAACTTCACCAAGCAGGCCCACGCCGGCCTCGGCCAGCTCCTTGAAGTCCTGCTCGACCATGCCCTTTTCAAGGATGGGCGCGCCAGCCAGCACCTTGACGCCGCCGGGGCGGAAGTTGTCGAAGGCACGCTGCGCGGTGATGGCCAGGGCCTTCAGGCCAACGATGTCCTTGGGCCGGCCCGGCAGGTGCACCTCGCCAGCCGAGATCATGGTGGTCACACCGCCGTGCATGGTCGAATCGATCCAGCCGATCTGGTTTTGCCGCGGCGTCCAGTCGCCGAAGACCGGGTGCACATGGCTGTCGATCAGGCCAGGTGCGACACAGGTCTGGTGTGCGTCTATGGTGGTGTGGGCGCGCGCCGTGTCGCAATCCTTGGCCTTGCCGACGGCGACGATCAGGCCGTCGTTGACGACGATGGTATCGGCGTCAAGTATGGGATGGTCGATGTCGCCCGACAGCAGCAAGCCGATGTTGGTGATGACCACTTTGCCTGACTTGCCGCTTGCTGCTGCTTCTGCCATGGGGTAACTTTCGAAAGGGTCAGGGGTTCAGCATCACGGTGCGCAGCACGGTGCTGATGATGAAGGCCTGCCACTGCGCCAGCGCTTGCGGTGTTTGCAGGTCCTCACCGAGGAAAGCTGACAGGGTGTGGCGGTTGGAGATGTAGAAATAGGCGGTTGCCGCAATCAGCAGGTAGACATTGCGCGCGGAAACATCGGCGCGGAAAATCCCTTGGGCCGCGCCGCTTTCGAGCAGCTGGCGGATGATGGCGATCGCCGGAGAGGAGTAGTCCCGGGCCCGGGACGACTTGGAGATATGCTTGCCGCGGTGCAGGTTTTCGGTGTTCAACAGCGTGATGAATTCGGGGTTCTTGCTGTAATAGCTCACAACAAAATTGATCACGTCCTTGAGCGACTCCACGGGTTGCGCCAGATCCAGGGTCAGCTCCAGTTCGGCATCATTCATGCGGCGGTACATGTCTTCCAGCACCTCGATGAACAGGCCTTCCTTGCTGCCGAAATAGTAGTAGATCATCCGGTCGAAGGACTTGGCCGACTGGGAGATTTTTTCCACGCTGCCGCCGTCGTAGCCATAACGCGCGAACACCTTGGTGGCGGCCCGCAGTATGTTGTCGCGTGTGGTTTGTGCTGCCTGCTCACGCACACCTGGTCGCTTGCCCACCGCAACGCGTGTGGTTGCTGCACGGGACTTCGTGGCTTTGGCAACCATGGTGTCAGCTAAAAACGCCGAAGGCACAAGTAGCGACGAGCGTTGGGGCCATAGTCACTGATCTGCGAAAGCTCGTTCAATGACGAAGTCGCCGGGTTTGGAAGTGTTGCCCTCATGGAAACCTTTTTTCTCCAGCATGTGTTTCAGGTCCTTCAGCATGGCCGGACTGCCGCAAATCATCACACGGTCGCTGCCCGAGTCCAGCGCCGGCAGTTTCAGGTCTTCAAACATCTTGCCGCTTTCCATCAAGTCGGTGACCCTGCCCATGTTGCGGTAGCTTTCGCGCGTGACCGTGGGGTAATAAAGCAGCTGTTTTGAAATCAGCTCACCCAAAAACTCATGCTGGGGCAGGTGCTCCACCACCAAGTCGTGGTAGGCCAGCTCGTCAGCTTGGCGCACACCGTGGACCAGCACCACCTGCTCGAAACGCTCGTAGGTTTCCGGGTCGCGGATGATGCTCATGAAGGGCGCCAGGCCAGTCCCGGTAGACAGCAGGTACAGCCGTTTGCCGGGCAGCAGGTAGTCGATCACTAGTGTGCCGGTGGGTTTGCGCCCGACGATGATCTTGTCGCCGACCTGAATGTGCTGCAGGCGGGAGGTCAGCGGGCCGTCGGGCACCTTGATGCTGAGGAACTCCAGGTGTTCCTCGTGATTGGGACTGACGATGCTGTAGGCGCGCAGCAGGGGCTTGTCATTGACGCGCAGACCGATCATGGTGAAGTGGCCGTTGCTAAAGCGCAGCGAAGTGTCGCGGGTGGTGGTGAACGTGAACAGCTTGTCGGTCCAGTGGTGGACGGACAAGACGGTTTCTTCGTTGAAGGCGCTCATGGTGATGAAGGTTGGAAAGTTGCAATCAGTTGTGATGAGCCGGCAGCGCGGGATCCAGGACCCTCCGCTTGCCGGGTTTACCCCGCCATTGTGCCGCCTCTGCGACAAGGGTAGCGGCCCGCAGCGGTCGGATGCCGGGTTTCAGGAGAGTGCCGGAGTCGACACCATCCGGGTATTTGGGGTGGATGCAGGAGGCGGTCATGACAGGGGTCACGTGGGTCCTTTTAGCGGTGCGGCCGGCAGCGACAACGGCCGGGCAGATGCAAATGTGCCATATTGATGTAGCAAATGCAACATGAAAATTAAGTGATTGCAACATCATTGAAATAAATATTCAGGCAAGCGTGCAAATACTATTGCTTTGCAAATTTCCCTGCGCTACATTGACTTCAAATGTAGCAAATACAACATTTAAATTAAGCGCGCACTACATTGGTGTTGATGCACCACGATGGCGAGTCTGACGCGACAAGAGGCGAACACGATGACGGAACATACCAAGACGGATGGCCTGCCGGGCATGGATGCGCCGGCCTTTGCACAGGTGCTGGAAAAGGCCAGGCCGCGCAACGAGCGCATGAACGGTGAAAAAGTCGAGTGCAACGCCTGCCCGGTGTTGTGCCAGATTTCCGATGGCCGCACCGGTGCCTGTGATCGCTACGCCAACAGCGGCGGCGCCCTGGTCCGTACCGATCCGGTGTTGTTGCTGCGCCGCAGTCTGTTGAAAACCGAAGCCAAGGTGGTGGCCTTCGCCGGCCGGCCGGCGCTTGCTAATGGCCCCGAAATTCAGCCCGCCCCGTCATCATGGAGCGGCGATCTGTTGCTGGCGGACGAGGTGTTTGTGACAGGGGTCGGCTCCTCCACCACCTACCCCGACTACAAGCCCGCGCCCTTTATCGTGTGCTCGAAGGTGGACGGCGTCGACATGGTCACGGTGGTGACCGAAGGCATCTTCAGCTACTGCAGCCTCAAGGTGAAGATAGACACCGACCGGTTCCTGGGTGCCGAACAGGCCAATGTGCGCTGCAAGGGCGAGGTGGTCGGCCATGTGACGACGGCGGAATACGGCTCGCAGATGCTGTCACTGGGGGGTGTGCACCACCTGACCGGCGGCAGCAAGAAGGAAGGCCGCGTCACCATGGACATGATGCAATCGCTGGGCAACAAGAAGGCGGTGGAGTTCACCATTGACGGGGGCTCGCAGATCGTCATCCAGGCTGGCCGCGCGCCCATCGTCAACGGGGTCGAGGAGCAACGCATGCGTGTGGGTTGCGGCTCCGCCACCATAGGCATTTTTGCGAAACAGCTGTTCGGCAAAGCCGACGAAGTGGTGGTGGTGGACGATCACATCACGGGCGTGCTGACCGAGCATCAGGCGGGCCGCTGCCTGGACATGCGCGCCTCGGGCATCCGGATGCGTGGCCGCAAATCGACACCAGGCCGCTACTTTCAGGTGGCCAATCCGGGAACCGGCTGGGGCGGCACCGACATTGCCGATCCCTTGTCGATCATCGAGGGCTGGGACACCGATGGCGCCTGGCCCGGCCTGCGCCTGCTGATGACGTCCACCACCGGCGAGCATGCGAACTGGTATGTGCTCAATGAAGAGCTGGTGCCCGTCGAGCAGGACATGCCTGACGAGGTTCGACTGGTCGTCGAGCGTATCGGTGAAAACTGCGAGCCTTCGCTGTCCACCGTGCTGTTCCTCGGTGGCGCGGGCGGCAGCCTGCGCGCGGGCGTGACAGAAAATCCGGTGCTGCTGACGCGGGCCATCAAGAGTGCGCTGGTCAATGTCACCTGCGGCGGCGCGCCGGCCTATGTCTGGCCGGGCGGAGGCATCACCATCATGGTCGATGTCATGCGCATGCCGGACAACAGTTTTGGCACCGTACCCACGCCGGCCGTGGTCGCGCCAATCGAATTCAGCATGAAGCTGGAGGACTACCGCGCGCTGGGTGGTCACATGGATCATGTGCGCACGCTGGAAGAGGCCTTGTCCCGCGGTGCCTGGCACAACGAAGGCGCGCCATCGTCACTGCAGTGGTCAGCACGGCCTGCCGCCAACCCCTGGCCGCTGGCGCGTCAACCCCTCCTCGGTTAGTGATCCGCATGGACGCCCAACGCACACGTTTGCCTGATGGCCGCTGGCATCTGCAGCACGGTCCTATGGATGTGGTGCTTGGTGCCAGTGGAGCCCCTGCGTCCGTAGAAGAAGCCCATGAAGATGCGTGGCTGCGTTTTCGCGGCATTCTGGGCGAGCTCGTGGAAGAACTTCCGCTCCTTCGGCTTCCGGTGCAGGGCGGCTGTCCACTACGCGGCCCGGTTGCGCGACGCATGTGGCGAGCCTGCCAGCCGTACAAGAACAGTTTCATCACTCCGATGGCTGCGGTGGCCGGCGCCGTGGCGCAGGAACTGATAGCCTGCTATTGCACCGCCGGCGTGGCGCGGGCCTGGGTCAACAACGGCGGAGACATTGCGCTGCACTTGGCACCTTCGCAATCGGTGCGGGTCGGCCTGTATGCCGATCTGGCGCGACTGGATGTCGACGAGTTGCGCGGCGGCATCTGTACGGATGGACAGTTTGAAATTTCCAACCAGCTGCCGGTGCGCGGTGTGGCCACCAGCGGCTGGCGTGGTAGGAGCTTCTCACTGGGCATTGCCGACAGCGTGACGGTGCTGGCCGGCACGGCGTCTGAAGCCGACGCGGCCGCCACTGTCATTGCCAATGCCGTCAACCTGGCTGATCCCCGAATCCAGCGCCGTCCAGCGTGTCAGTTGAAGGACGACTCCGACCTGGGTGACTTGCTGGTCACGGTAGAGGTTCCACCACTGGAGCCGGTGCTGGTGCAGCAGGCCTTGCGCGCGGGTCTCAAGCGTGCGCAGACGCTGCGCGCAGCCGGTCTGATCTGGTCGGCTGTGCTGATTTGTCAGAATCAGATTGCCAGCACCGATACTGCGGCCATGGGAACACCAGAAAATCACTGCAGCAGCCAGCAACTTGGTTCGGTATTTGCTTAATGAAACAGATGGGCACACAGCGATGATTGAAATACGACGCATCTTCACGCACGTGGAGCAGATCCGGCACGAATTCGGGCCGGTGGCTGCCCTGCCCCTGCTGCGCGGTGCGGTCGGTGTGGTGCTGACCAATCCCTTTGCCGGTCGTTATGAGCCCGAGATCCTGCCGATGATGGCGGCGCTGGATCCGGTTGGGCTGGCGATGGCGCGCAAGCTGCTCGCGGCCATGGATGTGCCCACCGAACGCATCGAGGGCTACGGCAAAGGGGCCATCATTGGTGCCGCCGGTGAACTCGAACACGGCGCGCTGTGGCATGTACCGGGAGGCTACGCCATGCGTGAGCTGCTGGGCTGGAAGGGCGATGCCGCTGCCTATGCCAAGGGGCAGGGCGAGGGGAAATCCGGCCGCCCTGGCAATGCCCTGTCCATCGTGCCTTCGACCAAAAAGGTGGGCGGCCCCGGGGCGGCGCTGGACGTGCCCATGACCCACATCAATGCCGCCTACGTGCGCAGCCATTTTGACGCCATCGAAGTCCGCGTTCCAGGTGCACCGCTGGCTGATGAAATCGTTTTTATCCTGGCGATGAGCACCGGCCCGCGCGTCCACGCCCGGGTTGGCGGCCTCGCTGCGGGCGCAATCAGCAAGTGGGACGGCCTGCGCTGAAGCGGCGGCGCCGCAAGATGTACAAGGAAAACACATGACAGCAAACATTCGCAAGATCATCGTCCAGGTCGACGAAACCCACATGGAAATGGGCCAGCGGGTCAATCCGCCGACACGCCGGGCGCTGGCCATGGCTGTCATCGCCAACCCGTTTGCCGGCGTTTACCAGGAGAACCTGGACGAGTTGATCGCCATCGGCGAAGAACTGGGTGCGTTGCTGGGCCAGAAATGCGTGCAGGCCCTGGGCATCGCCCCCGGCCAAGCACAGAGTTACGGCAAGGCCGCCATTGTTGGCGAGGCCGGCGAGATCGAGCATGCTGCGGCCATTCTGCACCCCAAGCTGGGCGCGCCGCTGCGTCTGGCTGTCGAAAAAGGCGCGGCCCTGGTGCCCTCAAGTAAAAAGCGCGGTGGACTGGGCACTGCGATTGATGTGCCGCTTGGGCACAAGGACGCGGCTTTTGTGCGCAGCCATTTCGATGCGATGGAAGCCCGTGTGGCGGATGCGCCCCGGGCCAATGAGATTGTGGTCGCTGTTGTTGTGACAGACAGCGGCCGACCTTTGCCGCGCGTGGGCGGCTTGCAGCTCCACGAAATCCAGGGTGAAGACGGGCTCCGCTAGACGGGCCGCTTCACCACCCTTTCCGGTCCACGACAAGCAGGAGTTCTTATGAAGATGCAATACAAAATACTGGGCAGCATGACTGTTCTGGGTCTGGTCGCCTCGATGGGGGTGGCCCATGCGCAGGGGGTCATCAAGATTGGCGAGATCAACAGCTACAAAGCGCAACCCGCCTTCCTCGAACCCTACAAAAAAGGCATGGAGCTGGCGGTTGAGGAAATCAATGCGGCCGGCGGCGTCAACGGCAAAAAAATCGAACTGATCGTTCGCGACGACAATGCCAACCCTGGCGATGCGGTGCGGGCCGCTGAAGAGCTGGTCTCACGTGAAAAGGTGGATGTCCTGACGGGCTCCTTCCTCTCGCACATCGGGCTGGCGCTGACGGATTTCGCAAAGCAGAAAAAATTCTTCTTCCTCGCCGCAGAGCCGCTGACCGACAAGATCGTCTGGCAAAACGGCAACCGCTACACCTTCCGCCTGCGCGCTTCGACCTACATGCAGGTGGCCATGCTGGTGCCCGATGCTGCGGCCATGAAGAAAAAGCGCTGGGCTGTGGTGTATCCCAACTACGAGTATGGCCAGTCCGCCGCAGCCAGCTTCAAGAAGCTGCTCAAGGAGGCGCAGCCTGATGTGGAGTTTGTGGCCGAACAGGCGCCCCCGCTGGGGAAGGTGGACTCCGGCAGCGTGGTGCAGGCCCTGGCCGATGCCAAACCAGATGCGATCTTCAACGTGCTTTTCGGCGCCGACCTCTCCAAGTTTGTGCGTGAGGGAAATACGCGCGGGCTGTTTCAGGGGCGGGAAGTCGTCAGCCTGCTGACCGGTGAGCCCGAGTACCTGGATCCGCTGAAAGACGAGACGCCCAACGGCTGGCTTGTGACCGGCTACCCGTGGTACGGTGTCCAGACGCCTGAGCACAAGGCCTTTTTCCTCGCTTACCACGGCAAGTACAAGGACTATCCACGCCTCGGTTCGGTCGTGGGGTACAGCGCCATCATCTCGCTGGCCGAGGGCATGAAGAAGGCCAAGTCCACTGACACGGAAAAAATGATTGCCGCCTTCCGCGGCCTGAAAGTCACCACGCCTTTTGGCCCCGTCGTCTACCGGACCGAAGACCACCAGTCCACCATGGGCGCTTATGTCGGGCGCACAAAAAACGATGGCGGCAAAGGCGTGATGGTCGACTACCGCTACATGGATGGCGCGAAGTTCCAGCCGACGGCCGCAGAAGTCAAGAAGCTGCGTCCCGCCGATTAAGCAGGCTGGCGTACGGCCGAGCCCAGTTCGGTCCCGTGCCATGCGCGCGGGTGCCGGCCGGGCTTTGCAAGCGGTGGGTGTTGGCAACAGGCCGTTGGCCTGCGCAAGCGTCTGCCAGTGGCTTTCCTCCCGCATACAAAGGGTAGCTCATGAGCTTTTCAGGTTTTGTCGTCCAGTTGCTTAATGGCTTGGCCGGAGCATCGTCGCTGTTTCTGGTGGCCGCAGGACTGTCGCTGATTTTCGGTGTCACCCGTATCGTCAACTTTGCACACGGCTCGTTTTTCATGGTCGGCATTTATGTGGCCTATTCCCTGGTGGCCAACCTTGGCGGGATCATCGGATTCTGGCCGGCCCTGTTGCTTGCTGCGCTCGCGGTAGGGGTGCTCGGTGCGCTGGTGGAAGTCCTGCTGCTGCGCAGGATTTACCGCGCCCCCGAGCTGTTCCAGTTGCTGGCGACATTTGCACTGGGCCTGGTCATCAAGGACGGCGTGTTGTGGTTCTGGGGGCCTGAAGAGTTGCTGGGCCCGCGGGCACCCGGGCTGACAGGCTCGGTCGCCATCCTGGGTCGGCAATTCCCCGCATACGACCTGTTCCTGATCGTTGCCGGTCCGGTGGTGCTTGGCCTGCTCTGGCTGCTGCTGACCAAAACCCGATGGGGCACGCTGGTGCGCGCTGCCACACAAGACCGGGAGATGGTCAGCGCGCTCGGAGTCAACCAGGCCTGGCTGTTCACAGCGGTATTTGCCCTGGGTGCGCTGCTGGCTGGGCTGGGCGGGGCCTTGCAGCTGCCGCGTGAGCCGGCCAACCTGGACATGGATCTCCACATCATCGGAGCCGCCTTTGTCGTGGTGGTGGTCGGTGGCATGGGGTCGATTCCCGGCGCTTATGTGGCTGCCCTGCTCATCGCCGAGCTGAAGGCGATCTGCATCTGGCTGGGCTTGATTGAAATCTGGGGCGTCAGCATTTCATTTTCCAAACTGACGCTGGTGGTGGAGTTCCTCGTGATGGCCGTGGTTCTGGTGGCCAGGCCCTGGGGATTGTTCGGCCGGCCACAGGCGCCCAGCCGCCATGCCGGAACGGCCGAGGAGCCGCTGCGGCCGCCTGATCGCCTCTACACCTGGGGCGGCGCGGCCCTGCTGGCCCTGCTTGCCCTGATGCCTGTGCTGACCGCGCAGTCGCCTTATGTCACGGTTCTGCTGATTGATTTGCTGGTGGCCGTGCTGTTTGCGGCCAGCCTGCATTTCATCATGGGCCCGGCCGGCATGCATTCCTTCGGTCACGCGGCCTATTTCGGCTTGGGGGCCTACGGGGCCGCCCTGCTGGTGCGCAGCCTGGACCTGCCGATGGGGATGGCGCTGGTCGTCGCACCTGCACTGGCCGCCATCGGTGCGCTCATTTACGGCTGGTTCTGTGTGCGCCTCTCGGGTGTGTACCTGGCCATGCTGACCCTGGCGTTTGCGCAGATCACCTGGGCCATCTGCTACCAGTGGGATGCGTTTACCGGTGGCAGCAACGGGCTCACCGGTGTCTGGCCGTCGGAGTGGCTGGCTGACAAGAAGATGTATTACTACCTGACGCTCGCGCTGGTCGCAGGCACAGTGTTGTTGATGCATCGCATGCTTTATTCCCCTTTCGGCTACGGCATGCGTGCTGCGCGCGATTCGGTGCTTCGCTCCGACGCCATCGGTATCGACGTCAAACGCATCCAATGGGTGGCTTTTGTCATCGCCGGCACCTTCGCGGGACTGGCGGGCGCGCTGTATGCATTCTCCAAAGGAAGCATTTCCCCGGAAAGTCTGCATGTCGGCAAATCCATCGACGGACTGGTCATGGTTCTCCTGGGCGGTGTCCAGACGCTGGTGGGCCCGATTGTCGGCGCCGTTACTTTCACCTGGCTGCATGACACAGTGGCGCGCAACACCGACTATTGGCGCGCCATGCTCGGGGCCATCATCCTGATTCTGGTGCTGCTGTTTCCGCAAGGCATCGCAGGTTTTGCCAAACAGCTGCTGCTGCGCCTGCGCGGCGCGAAAGAGGGGCAATCATGAGTTTGCTCAAGGTAGCCGGTCTCGGCAAATCATTTGGCGGCGTCAGGGCCGTCGACGGCATCAGCTTCGAGCTGGCCGCCGGCGAGCTGCTGGCGCTGATTGGTCCCAACGGTGCGGGCAAGTCAACCACCTTCAACATGGTCAATGGCCAACTGCGGGCCGATGCCGGCTCCATCGAACTGGACGGCCAGGAATTGACGGGACTGGCTCCGCGGGACATCTGGCGGCTGGGTGTCAGCCGCACCTTCCAGATCGCAGAGACGTTTTCGTCGCTGACGGTCGTGGAAAATGTCCAGATGGCCCTGCTGTCGTCGGACCGCAAACTGTTCTCCATGTGGCGCCGGGCGGCCGATCACAAGCGCGAAGAAGCGCTGGTGCTGCTCGACCAAGTCCACATGAAGGGCCAGGCGGACCGGCCCTGCAGCGTGCTGGCCTACGGCGACATCAAGCGGGTGGAACTCGCCATGGCCATGGCCAACAACCCCAAGTTGCTGCTGATGGACGAGCCCACTGCGGGCATGGCGCCCAGGGAGCGCAATGACCTGATGGCCTTGACCAAACAGCTGGTCATAAACCGTGGCATGGCCGTGCTGTTCACGGAGCACAGCATGGATGTGGTGTTTGCCTACGCCGACCGCATGATCGTGCTGGCGCGGGGCCGGTTGATTGCAGAAGGAAAACCGATGGAGATCCGCGATCATCCCAAGGTGCAGGAAGTTTATTTCGGCAGCGGCAAGACTTTCGAGAAAAAGACGCTGGAAAAGGACGCCGCATCATGAGCACTGCCAAAGAAGGAATTTTGCTGGAGGCCAAAGGCTTGTGTGCCTGGTACGGGGCGGCACAGATTCTCTACGACGTGGGCATTGAAGTGCGGCGCGGCGAGGTGGTGGCGCTGATGGGCCGCAATGGCGCCGGAAAGTCCACAACGCTCAAAACGCTGATCGGCATGCTGGACAAGCGGCGCGGCAGTGTTTCGTTTCTTGGTACCGATATTTCAAAAAGCGAACCGCACCATGCGGCGCGCATGGGGCTTGGGTTTGTGCCGGAAGACAGGCGCATATTCACCGACCTGACGGTGATGGAGAACCTGGAAGTGGGGCGACAGCCGCCGCGCCGCTGGCCGGATGGCAGCCAGGCTCCGTTCTGGACGCCCGAGCGCCTGTTCAAGCTTTTCCCCAACCTCGGCGAGATGCCCGACCGCCAGGGTGGCCGCATGAGTGGCGGCGAGCAGCAGATGCTGACGGTAGCGCGCTCGCTGATGGGCAACCCCTATCTCGTGCTGCTGGATGAGCCGTCTGAAGGTGTGGCACCGGTGATCGTCGAGCAGATGGCGCAGATGATCGTCGAGCTCAAGTCGCAGGGCGTCAGCATTCTGCTGTCCGAGCAGAACATGCATTTTGCGGAGCTGGTGTCGGACCGGGCTTATGTGCTGGAAAAGGGCCAGATCCGCTATGAGGGAGCCATGGCCGAACTGGCGGCCAATGAAGAAGTCAGACGGGCCTACCTCAGTGTGTAGCGCGCTGGGTTCCGGCGTCCCATCCTTTCAGGAGATAGCCTCATGCGCCACCGCCCTGCGAAGAATCCTGCCGGAAGTCTTGCTCACAGACTCCCGGCTTCGCCGCAGCCTTGACTTTGGCTTGAATCCCGGCGACAGGCGCGCGTAATCATGAGCTTGCAGGTGGTCAGCTTCAGCATCAACGGGGCGCAGCGGGCCGTGCCCGTATCAGCGCAGGCCAGCCTGCTCACCGTGCTGCGCAACGACCTGTGCCTGAACAGCCCCAAGTACGGCTGCGGCCTCGGTGAATGCGGCGCCTGCACGGTGCTGGTTGATGGTGTGGCAGCGAGGGCCTGCGTGATTCCGGCCGTGCACGCGGGCGGCCGGGCCATCACCACCCTCGAAGGCCTGGGTTCGCCGGGCACACTGCATCCGGTGCAGCAGGGTTTTATTGACGAGCAGGCGGCCCAGTGTGGCTACTGCCTGAGCGGCATGATCATGATGACCGCTGCGTTGCTGGCCCGCAAGCCCGACCCGACCGATGAAGAGATACGCCGCGAGCTGTCCGGCAATCTGTGCCGCTGCGGCACCCACCTGGAAATCCTCAAGGCGGTGCGGCGTGCCGCCGAATTGATGCGGAACGCGGGCGAGGCGTGCTCATGACACGGCGCGCCGACAGGCCACTGACGCGCGCCGGCTTTCATGCGGCAACCGGCGTGTTGCTGGTCACGCGCGAACCGCCACCACCACCGCCGCCCGCGCCGGGCCAGCCCGCGCTGGTCACGGCGAACCCGCTGGAAGGTGTGGAAATCCTGCTGGCGGTGTGGGACGACGGCAGTGTGACGGCGTTGAACGGCCACGTGGACCTGGGCACCGGCATCCGGACGGCGTTGAGCCAGATCGTGGCGGAAGAGCTCGAACTGGACATGGGCAGCATCAAGATGGTGTTGGGCGACACCGCCTGCGCGCCCAACCAGGGCGCGACCATCGCCAGCGCCTCCATCCAGATCCATGCGGCGCCGCTGCGTGCTGCGGCAGCCCAGGCGCGCGCCTGGCTGCTGGGACAGGCTGCCGCCCGGCTGGGCGTCGAGGCAGGTGCCGTGGACATGCGCGATGGCCTGGCCAGCGTGCGCGACGATGCAAGCCGCTCAGTGGGTTACGGCGCGTTGGTTAGCAACCAGCATGTCGAACTGTCACTGGCACTCGACACAGCGCTGAAACCCGCAGTCGACTACCGCATCGTCGGCACCCCCCAGCCGCGCGTGGATATCCCTGCCAAGGTCACCGGCGAGTTGACTTTTGTGCATGACATGCGGGTGCCCGGCATGTTGCATGGCCGCGTCGTGCGCCCGCCATACGCCGGCGCGGACCATGGCGACTTCATCGGCAACACGCTGGAATCGGTGGACGAATCTTCCATTGCGCACATCCCCGGCCTGCGCGCGGTGGTGGTGATCCGCGATTTTGTCGGCGTCGTCGCCGAGCGTGAGGAGTTCGCCGAGCAGGCCTTGCGCGAACTCAAAGTGACGTGGAAGGACTGGCCGGGCCTGCAGAAGCTGGACGATCTGGAGCAGGCCATCCGCGACAACCCCTCAACGCAGCGCAGGCTGGTAGATGAAGGTGATGTAGACGCAGCCATTGCCGGTGCGGCGCAGGCCATGGCGCGCAACTATGTCTGGCCTTACCAGATGCATGGCTCCATCGGACCATCCTGCGCCGTCGCCGATTGGCTTGGAGAGTCCCTCACGGTCTGGGCCGGCACGCAGAACCCGCATGTACTGCGCGCCGACCTGTCGCGCCTCATGGGCCTGGCCGATGTCGCCATCGACGTTGTCCGCATGGAAGCGGCGGGTTGTTATGGCCGCAACTGCGCCGACGATGTGGCGGCCGATGCAGCGCTGCTCTCCCGCGCCGTCGGTGCGCCGGTGCGGGTGCAGCTCACGCGCGAACAGGAGCATGCCTGGGAGCCCAAGGGCGCGGCACAGCTGATGCAGGTGCGCGGCGGGCTGAATACCGACGGCTCGGTCGCAGCCTACGATTTTCAGACGTCTTACCCCTCGAACGGCTCGCCGACCCTGGCGCTGCTGTTGACGCGAACCATCGAACCAGTGGCCCAGGCTTACGAGATGGGTGACCGCAGCGCCCGCCCGCCTTACGACTACGACAACCTGCGCATCAGCGTCAACGACATGGCGCCCATGTTGCGTGCGTCCTGGCTGCGCGGCGTCTCGGCGCTGCCCAACGCCTTTGCGCACGAGTCCTACATCGACGAGCTGGCGACTGCCGCCGGTGTGGATCCGGTCGAGTTCCGCTTGCGTTACCTGAGCGAGCCGCGTGCCGCCGAACTGGTGCGCGCCACCGCCGAGCGCGCGGGCTGGAAGCCGCACACGCAGCCGCAGCAGCAGGCACCTGACAAGGCCGGCGCGCAGGACATTGTGCACGGCCAGGGCGTGGCCTATGCGCGTTATGTGCACAGCAAGTGGCCGGGTTTTGGCGCGGCCTGGGCGGCGTGGGTGGCTGATGTGGAGGTCAACCGCAAGACCGGCGAGGTTCATGTGCGCCGCGTGGTGGTGGGCCATGACGCCGGCACGCTGATCAACCCGGCCGGCGTGCAGCACCAGATCCACGGCAATGTGGTGCAAACCACCAGCCGGGCCCTGACCGAGCAGGTGGCCTTGAACCCCGTCAACAACACCGTGGCCGCGCTCGAATGGGGTGCCTATCCGATCCTGAGTTTTCGCGATGTGCCGATGATCGAGGTGGTGACAATGGCGCGCCCAAGCGAGCCACCGCTCGGCGCCGGCGAGTCGGCATCGGTGCCCGGCACTGCGGCGATCGCCAATGCGATTTTTGATGCGACCGGTGTGCGTTTTCGCCAGCCGCCGTTCACGCCCGAAGTGATACGTACAGCGTTGAACCCGGCGCCCGACAGCGAACCCGCACGCCTGCCATCGACTCCTGAACCTGCCGGCGATCCTTTGCCCGTAACTGCAAGCTGGCCGAAAAACCGCAAGGCCTGGGGGCGCGGCGGAGCCGTCCTGGCCAGCGTGTTCGGCATCGCGGCGGCCTTGCTCGGCTGGCGACCTGCGATTGCTCCCGTGGCCAGCAGCAGCGCGGGCATTTACACCGCTGCCACCATTGAACGCGGCCGCCAGCTCGCTGCAGCGGGTGACTGTGTGGTTTGCCACACGGCGCCCGGCGGCGCGCCCAATGCTGGGGGCCTAGCCATGGACACGCCTTTTGGCCAGGTCGTGACCACCAACATCACACCCGATGCCCAGACCGGCATTGGCCTGTGGTCCTTCAGTGCTTTCCAGCGTGCCATGCGCGAGGGGATTTCGCGCGACGGCCACCATCTCTACCCGGCGTTTCCCTACACAGCATTCGCCAAAACCAGCGACGAGGACCTGACAGCGCTGTATGCGTATTTGATGGCGCAGCCGGCGGTGCGCTCGGAAGTGCCTGCAACAACGCTGGCATTCCCCTTCAGCGTGCGCCCGCTGATGGCCGGATGGAATGCGTTGTTCCATGAAGCCGCGGCCTATCAGCCGGACGTCACCCAAAGCGTCGAGTGGAACCGCGGCGCCTACCTGGTCAACGGTCTCGGCCACTGCGGCGCCTGCCACACGCCGCGCAATGCCTTGGGCGCCGAGCGCGGCGGCAAGGCCTTCCTGAGCGGCGCCATGGTAGAGGGCTGGGAAGCGCCCGCGCTGACCGCGTTGTCCCGCGCGCCGGTGCCGTGGACAAGTGAGCAGCTCTACAACTATTTGCGTACCGGGCATTCACCGCAACACGGTACCGCCGCCGGGCCGATGGCGCCGGTGGTCAAAGAGCTGGCCGCGCTGCCGGACGCAGACGTCCGCGCCATGGCTGTGCACCTCGCTTCGTACAACCAGCCGCTGCCAGAGGCAGAGAGCGCCGCACGCGCCAGCCAGGCGGTGCTGGCCGCGCAGCAAACAAGCTTGACGCTGCCTGGCCCCGGCCAGCGCCTGTTCAACGGCGCCTGTGCATCCTGCCACCACGACGGTGACGGCCCGACCCTGCTGGGCGCCAATGTGCCGCTGGCGCTGAACAGCAAGATGCACAGCGCGCGGCCTGACAACCTGGTGCGGGTGATCCTGGACGGCATCCGTGAGCCGGTGTCGGCCCAGGTCGGCTTCATGCCGGCCTTCCGCCACAGCCTCAGTGATGCGCAGATTGCGGAACTTGCGGCCTACATGCGCGTCCGTTACGCGCCGGGGCGGGGTGCGTGGGAAGATCTGCCAGCCACGGTGGCCCGAGCACGTTCGAATGCTATCAAATAGATAGCTGGTTCCGCCCGTCCGACGGGGGCTTGAGGCAGTTTTTGGGAAATATATACTTGACACACCCGACTAAAGTACGCATAATTGAGCCACACCGAAAGAAATCAAATGGCCGCCGTACTAAATCTCCCCCAATTCCAAGACGCTGACAAGGCGCGTGAATACCTTGAGTCCGTTCGCTGGGCTAACGGGGTGATCTGCCCACACTGCGGCACCATTGGCAACCACTACGCCCTTGAGGGAAAATCGCACCGCCCCGGTCTGTACAAATGCTCTAGCTGCCGTGATCAGTTCACGGTGACTGTGGGTACGGTCTTTGAGCGCAGCAAGATCAAGCTTCACATTTGGTTGCAAGCGGTGCATCTCATTTGCGCAAGCAAGAAGGGCATTTCCTCGAAACAGTTGGAACGCATGCTTGGTGTTACCTACAAAACCGCATGGTTTATGTCTCACCGCATTCGTGAGGCAATGACCAACAATCAAGGCGGCTTGATGGGTTCTGGCGGTGGCACTGTCGAAGTGGATGAAACCTATTGGGGTAACAGCCATCAAAGCAAAGTGGGCAAAGCTTATGCGGGTATCCGTGGCGGTTCCCATAAAGAGAAAATCGTTTCTTTGGTCCAGCGTGGCGGCGGTGTTCGCTCTTTCCATGTGACCGAAGTGACCTCTAAATCGCTCAAGTCCGTTATGGACAAAAACATATCCAAAGATGCCAACCTGATGACCGACCAATCGGTGATTTACAAGAAGCCCGGCAAAGAATATGCAACGCATGAGACGGTGAATCACAGCCGTCAGGAGTATGCCCGTGGTCACGTAACTACCAATACGGTTGAGGGTTACTTCTCTATCCTGAAACGTGGTTTGATTGGTACGTTTCACCATGTCGGCGCACAACATTTGCAGCGCTACGTTAATGAATTTGACTTTAGGTACAACACCCGTCAATCTCTAGGATTCAACGATACTGAGCGTGCGATGCTGGCGCTTAAGGGTATTGGCGGTAAGCGCCTGACATACCGGGATTCACCACGGACCCTAATGCAAAACTGAAATGGACGAAAAGCAGACTCAAGAAACGCTAACCCTGCATATGGATGGACTTCCATCCGATGCTGGAGACGTGCGCTTGGGCGTTTTGTCGGACAAGATGGATTCTTTGCGCAGATCGCTCCAAGCGACTGATAAATATTTGTACGGGCTGGACAAGAATACCGTTGATTTTTTGGTCTCGAACTTGACGCATAGCAGCCCCACGGCCATATCGTTAAGAACGCAACCCATAAAGAATTTCGAAGAGCATCAGCAAGAAATTTTTCTGCACTTTTCCCAAGTGGTCGCATCGATCACTCAAGGCGTTTATCGAGCTACAGCAAATCATTACTTGCTCGAATGCCTGAAAGAATTAATTGGCGGCATGGGGAAAAACTATTCCAATATGTGGCTCAGTTTTCGAGGCGAAGTAGTTGCCAATGTGACTTCTGAGACCGTAGTAAATCTAGAAAAGTTGCTTGCAAAAAACTATACGTCGATAGGCTCTATAAAGGGCGCGATAAAAAAATATAACGGGCAGTCTGAACAAAAGTCTTTTCACATTTATCCAGCCATTGGCGCGCGTGTGAAATGTATTTTTGAAGACTCGCTCTTAGAAAAAGCGTCGGGGGCAGTGGAGCAGAACGTCATCGTTCACGGGATTCTGAAATACCAAGAAGGAGACTTCTCTCCTTATGAAGTATTTGTAGATTCGATTGAAGTACTACCCCCAAATAAACCCTTGGGCGACCTTTCGAGCTTCCAAAGCTCTGAAGATGCCACGGATGGGAAAAGTTCGGTCGAATTTATAAAGAATTTGCGCAATGGATGGCATTGAATTCGAATACTGGGATAGCTGCATATTCCTTGCTTTCTTGCAAAAAGAAACGCACCGTCCTGGCGAAGTGCAATACGTCAATGATCAAGTTCGCAAATTCGGGATGGGCCTTGTCGGAATCACAACTTCATCGATAGCCTTAACAGAGGTTTTCGAGGCTAGATTGAACAATGACCAAGTTGATTTTTTCCGTGACATGTATTCGCGGACCAACTTTCATTTTGTTGATGCCAGTACACCGATATGTCATTTGGCAAGCGAGATAAGAAGTTATTACAAGATCAACAAAGTAAACGTGAACGGGGTTGGGCTTTATCCTTCGGCTCCTGATGCTATTCACGTTGCTTCCGCCATCACAGCCCAAAAGCAGCTCAAGACCCCTATAAGCTTAATTACATTCGATTCAGAAAATAAAGCGAAGGGCAATGATCTGGCCCTCACCAATTTGTCCGGCAATATCGCCAATAAGTACCCACTGATAATTTGCAGGCCGCCCGTCAAAAATCAGCAAATCAATATTGATGATGTCGAAAACACCAAGCCCTGAACAGCCTGCACCGGGCTTTGATGACGTGCTTCGTCGCATGTTGTCCACGCCACCGCAGCCCAAGAAGGCGCCGCAACCAGCCAAGAAAAAAGCCAGCAATTAACGCTGGCTTTTTGTCTTTGTCATCACCCATTTGTCTTGGGTGTGTTACGTACATATTTCCCCAGTTTTTACTTGCAAAGAGGCGCCAGACCCTGATGCCAGACGTCAGGCAGCAGCGGCGGACCCCAGCCACTGCGCCAACACTTCCTCGGTGTGTTCCCCGAGCAGCGGCGGCGGGCGCTGGTAAGCCACCGGTGATCCCGAGAGGCGTATGGGGTTTGCCACCAGCGGCACGCTGCCGGCCAGCGGATGCGGCAGGTGAATCTGCAGGCCGCGCGCGATCACCTGCGGATCCGCAAACACCTCGTCGATGCGGTTGATCGGGCCGCAGGGTACACCTGCGGCCTCCAGCGCTGCGATCCAGTCGGCGGAGGTGCGCATCACCGTCGCCTGACGCAGCAGCGGCACCAGCACGGCGCGGTTCGCCACGCGCTGGGCGTTGCTTGAGAAGCGCTCGTCGCCAGACCATTCCGGGTGGCCAGCCACGGTGCAGAATTTCGCAAACTGGCCGTCGTTGCCGACCGCCAGGATGATGTCGCCGTCGGCTGTCGGAAAAGCCTGGTAGGGAACGATGTTGGGGTGCGCATTGCCCATGCGGCGCGGCACCATGCCACCCGCCAGGTAGTTGGAAGCCTGGTTGGCCAGGCAGGCGATCTGCACGTCCAGCAGGGCCAGGTCGATGTGTTGTCCGAGGTCGGACTTCTCTCGCTCGGCCAGCGCTGCCTGCACCGCGATCGTGGCGTACAGGCCGGTCATGATGTCGGTCAGCGCCACGCCGACTTTTTGCGGCCCGGCACCGGGCTCACCATCGGGCTGGCCGGTCACACTCATCAGCCCGCCCATGCCCTGGATCAAAAAGTCATAACCGGCGCGCGCGGCATAGGGCCCGGTCTGGCCGAAACCGGTGATGGAGCAATAGACCAGCCGCGGGTTGCCTTCCTTCAGGCTGGCGTAATCCAGCCCGTAACGTTTAAGCCCGCCGACCTTGAAGTTTTCCAGCAGTACGTCGGCCTGCTGCGCCAGCGCGTGCACCTGCGCCTGGCCTTGCGGTGTGGCGATGTCGATGGCGACGGAACGTTTGTTGCGGTTGGCGCAGAGAAAGTAAGTGGCCGCTGTGGTGTCGCGCCCGGAAGCATCTTTCAAATAAGGCGGCCCCCAGGCGCGGGTGTCGTCACCGCTGCCCGGCTTTTCGACCTTGACCACGTCGGCGCCCAGGTCGGCCAGCAACTGGCCGGCCCAGGGACCGGCGAGCACGCGCGACAGGTCCAACACCCGCACACCGGTCAGCGGCGGCGGGCGCATCTCAGCAGCACTGTTCATGACTTCAGGAGAAGGCGGCAATGCCGGTGATGGCCCGGCCGAGGATCAGCGCGTGCACATCGTGCGTGCCTTCGTAGGTGTTGACGACTTCCAGGTTGACCAGGTGTCGCGCCACGCCGAACTCGTCGCTGATGCCGTTGCCGCCCAGCATGTCACGCGCCATGCGCGCGATGTCCAGCGCCTTGCCGCAGGAGTTGCGTTTCATGATCGAAGTAATCTCGACCGCTGCCGTGCCTTCGTCCTTCATGCGTCCCAGGCGCAAGCAGCCCTGCAGGCCGAGTGCGATTTCGGTCTGCATGTCGGCGAGTTTTTTCTGGATCAGCTGGTTCGCCGCCAGTGGGCGGCCGAACTGCTTGCGGTCCAGCGTGTACTGGCGCGCCTTGTCGAAGCAGTCTTCGGCCGCACCCAGCGCGCCCCAGGCAATGCCGTAGCGGGCAGAGTTCAGACAGGTGAACGGGCCCTTGAGGCCGCGCACTTCTGGAAATGCGTTTTCCTCCGGGCAAAACACCTCGTCCATGACGATTTCGCCGGTGATGGAAGCGCGCAGGCCGACCTTGCTGTGGATGGCCGGCGTGCTCAGGCCCTTGCTACCCTTGTCGAGCACAAAACCGCGGATAGAGCCCTCGTCGTCCTTGGCCCAGACCACAAACACGTCGGCGATCGGGCTGTTGGTGATCCACATCTTGCTGCCGGTCAGCGCGTAACCGCCCGCCACTTTTTTGGCGCGTGTGATCATGCTGCCGGGATCGGATCCGTGATTCGGCTCTGTCAGGCCGAAGCAGCCTATCCATTCGCCGCTGGCCAACTTGGGCAGGTATTTTTGCTTGGTGGCTTCATTGCCGAATTCGTTGATCGGCACCATGACCAGCGAGGACTGCACGCTCATCATCGAGCGGTAGCCGGAGTCCACGCGTTCCACCTCGCGCGCCACCAGGCCGTAACAGACGTAGTTCAGGCCGGCGCCGCCGTATTCTTCCGGAATCGTCGCGCCCAGCAGGCCGAGTGCGCCCATCTCGCGAAAAATCGCGGTGTCGGTTTTTTCGTGGCGGAAGGCTTCCAGCACACGCGGCGCAAGTTTGTCCTGGCAATAGGCGGCCGCCGAGTCACGCACCATGCGTTCGTCGTCGCTCAGCTGCTGGTCCAGCAACAGCGGGTCGGCCCAGTGGAAGCTGGCTTTTTTGGTGGAAGTGCTCATGAAGGTCTCCAGGAAAAGGGGGAAGAGGCTCTGTGTGCGAAAATCGCAATCCAGGCGGGTGAAATTTCGGCGGTATCCGTGAGCATACGCGGTGTCAGCCACCCGCGCAAACCATGTTTTGTCACACATCTGTGCTAAAAAGGAACTCCGAAATCTGTCAGGTGCCGACATGCGACGCAACATTCCTTCTACCACGGCGCTGGCACTGTTTGAGTCCGCCGCGCGCCACCAGAGTTTCACCCAGGCCGCCGAGGAGCATTCGGTGACGCAAAGCGCGGTGTGCCGCCAGATCGCCGGGCTGGAAGACTTCCTCAGCGTCAAGCTGTTCCGGCGCACCAAACGTGGCGTGTTGCTGACCGAAGCTGGTGCCAGTTATGCCCGCAGCGTGCGCTCCCGGCTCGACGATGTGGAGCGCGACACGCTGGACATGATGGCGCGCGGCGGCGCCGGCGGCGCGCTCGAGCTCGGCGTGGTGCCGACCTTTGCAGCCCGCTGGCTGGTGCCGCGGCTGGCGGGTTTTCACAAGCTGCATTCTGATATCACCGTGCACCTGTCCTCGCGCACCCGCCCTTTTCTGTTTGCCGATACCGCGCTGGACGCGGCGATTTGCGCGGTGGAGGCCGGCTGGCCCGGCACCGAGTCCTGCTTCCTGATGGACGAAAGCATCGTCGCCGTTGGCAGCCCGGCGCTGGTTAGACCAAAGCGCACCCTGAAAGCCGCCGACCTGGACGGCATGCCACTGCTGCAGATGAGCACCCGGCCTTATGCCTGGCGGCATTGGTTCGCCTCGCTAGGGCTGGTGGTCGAGGGCGACCTGGCCGGCGCGCGCATGGAGTTGTTTTCCATCACCACCGAGGCGGCCATCCACGGGCAGGGGCTGGCGCTGATCCCGCGTTTTCTGATTGAGGACGATTTGAAGCAGGGCCGGCTGGTTGAACTGGTCAAACATGAATTTGTCAGCGACCGACGTTATTACCTGATCTACCCGGAGCAGAAGTCGGACAACACGGCGCTGGCGCTGTTTCGCACTTGGCTGGAGCAAGAGGCGCTGCTGTACCGGAGCGCTGCGCCCGTTGCTTAGGGGGACGTTGTCATGCGGCCCTGCTCGCGCCGGTTCTGCGCCTGCTCGCGCAGCGCGCGCTGGCCAAAGGTCTCGCTCTCCTGGCGGATGCGCTGATTGTCGTGGCGCGTCTGCGCGCGCTGCTGGCGCCATGCCTCGCGTTGCATCTGCTGCTGGTCGCGCCAGATACGCTCCTGGTCGCTGAGGCCAGGGGGTGCGGGCACCCAGGTTCCGTTGCGCTGCGCCTGCTCGCGCAGCGCTCGCTCGCCTATCGATTCCTGGCTCTGCCGCAATTGCGCGTCCTGCTGGCGCGTCAACTCCAGCTGGCGGCGTTGTTGTTCGCGCTGCATCTGCCAGTATTCCCACTGCGCGCGGTCATGCGCGTCGAGATCGATGGGCTGGCCGTTGCCGATCCAGATTTCGGTGCGGGTGGTGACAGTCGGCAACTGCGCATAGGCCGGCGGCAGCACGCCTGCGCACAGGCAGGCGAGCAGCAGGGCGGCAAAGGTCTGGCGATTGATGTTCGGGGCAGGGTGCATGGCTTGTCTCCATCTCGCGCAGCGAAGCGCATGTTGCTCCACTGTACGCAAAACGAGAAAACACTGGTTGTGGGGCGAGTTTCCGGGCTTGCCGCTTGCGCCAGAAGTTAATGCATCAAATTGGCTTCTAGCCCTTATCGGATATGCGCAGTCAGCTATCAAAAACAGAGCAAACAGGTACTGCCGGCGATGTGAGAGGATGGTCCCCATGCAAGATTTCTGGCCTTCCAGCGGTTTCAGCCGGCTCCAGCGCAATCCGCGCGGCTGGCTGCTGCCCACCGACGACTACCTGCGCCTGTTCCTCGACCGGCCCGAGCTGGCGCTGCTGCCGGAGTCGTGTGCGGCCGAACAAGCCCTGCATGCCGCCTTGCAGGCCGCGCCCTCCAGGCCGGTGAGTGAGGCTGAACTGCAGGCTCTGAACGACCCCGACGCACGCGAGAGTTATGGCCTGTTCCTGCGCTTTCGCGACGGCTTGCTCGACGCCGGCACGCTGGAGGCGTATTACCTGGGCCTGTTCCGCGCCGGCAGCATCAGCATCCCGCCGCTGTTCATTGACCTGCTGGCCCAGGCGGTCGTTCGCAACCTGCTCGACGACGCGACAGATGCCTACGAAGTGCGTGCGGCCGAGATGCTGTTTCGCCCGCAGCGCATCTCCACCGAAGTTGGCCAGGTGCTGGCCGGCGACCACGAGCGGCTCGACATGCTCAATGACCACGGCGGACTCGGTGACTTCGGGCGTTTTCTGGCAGAGGCCAAGGCCCCGCTGCGCAGTATCGAGATGCAGGTGCTGTCAGACAGCAATGCCCCCGACTACTGGCAGGACAGCGAGCGCCACAACTTCCTGCTCGACCTCAGGCATGAGGTCAGCAACGACCTGAGTCATGGCCTGGTGTTCACCATGACCCGCGCGCGCTCGGGCTTGAAGGCGCTGGCGCGTGTGCTTGAAAAGTGGGTGCAGCACTTCCTTGGCGTGGCCGTCACGATCCGGCCGCTGCAGAAGGTCGACGACGAAGCCTGGCGCTGGCATGTGGGGCTGGACCTTGATTCGACAGCGCTGCTCAACGACCTGTACGAAGGCCGCGAGGTCGAACCCGAGCGCATGCAGCGCCTGGTCAGTCTGTTCCGGCTGGACTTTGCCGATCCGCAGGAAATGCGCGCCGACGTGGCCGGCAAGCCGGTGTACCTGGGCCTGATGATGAATGCCGAACGCGTGCTCCGGCTCAAGCCGCAGAACCTGCTGGTCAACCTGCCGTTGCGCGCGTCGGTGTGACGTCCATGGCCTGTTTCCAGCCTCTCGGCGGGCCGGCCATCCAGTAGCTTAAAATATCGGGTTCTGCCATTTTTCCAACCCGGAGCCCTCCATGCCCAAAAAAATCCGCGTCGAAGCCGACATCTGCGCCCCCAAACCCGTTCCTGCACCCGGCATGACCCGCACCGCCGGCCGTGGCCAGAAGGTCAGCCTGGAGCGTGGAACCTGGACCCGCAGCAAGAAGAACCCCGGCAAGCGCCCGCACAAAGGCGGTTAAGCCCTCAGGTGCACCCGCTGCCATCGTGATTCACGGATGGGAGTGTTTTTGCAGCAAGCCCCGTCCTTCGGGGCTTTTTGCTGCGCGCTGGCGGCCCGCGCCTGTGGCGTGGCCGGGTGCCGAATGGTTTGTTGTTGTAGACCGCGTTGTAATGCTTATCAAACTGACTGTGTCATCCCCGACTTGGTTTGGGATCCATGATCCATGTTGGATAACGCGTATGGCTTGGCTCGCCAGGCGGACCGGGGACGCAGCGCGATGCTGAGTTCACAGTAAAAAGTGCCATCAGCCCATGTACAGCGGACGTAAGCAGCTATCAAATAAATAGCAGCTACATATTCCGGCGGTACTGCCCACCCACTTCAAACAGGGCATTCGTGATCTGCCCCAGCGAGCAGACGCGCACCGCGTCCATGAGCACTTCAAACACGTTGGCGTTGTTGATCACCGCCTGCTGCAGGCGTTGGAGCATGGCGGGGGATTCTGCGGCGTGGCAGGCGTGGAAGTCGTTCAGGCGCCTGAGCTGGTTCTGCTTTTCCTCATCGGTGGAGCGCGCCAGTTCCAGCTTGTCCTGCACCGCATCACCATGGGGATTGCGGAAGGTGTTGACGCCGATGATGGGCAGCTCTCCGGTGTGTTTGAGCATTTCGTAATGCATAGACTCGTCCTGGATGCGGCCGCGCTGGTAGCCGGTTTCCATCGCACCCAGCACGCCGCCGCGCTCGGCGATGCGCTCGAACTCCAGCAGCACGGCTTCTTCCAGCAGCTCGGTCAGCTCCTCGATGATGAAGGCGCCCTGTGACGGGTTCTCGTTTTTCGCCAGCCCCCACTCGCGGTTGATGATGAGCTGGATGGCCATCGCGCGGCGTACGGACTCTTCGGTCGGCGTGGTGATGGCCTCGTCGAAGGCGTTGGTATGCAGCGAGTTGCAGTTGTCATAAATCGCAATCAGCGCCTGCAGTGTCGTGCGGATGTCATTGAACTGGATCTCCTGCGCGTGCAGGCTGCGGCCGCTGGTCTGGATGTGGTACTTCAGTTTCTGGCTACGTTCGTTGGCGCCGTATTTCTCCTTCATGGCCACGGCCCAGATGCGGCGCGCAACGCGGCCCATCACGGTGTATTCGGGGTCCATGCCGTTGCTGAAGAAAAAGCTCAGGTTGGGCGCAAAGTCGTCGATGTGCATGCCGCGTGCCAGGTAGGCTTCGACAAAGGTAAAGCCGTTTGACAGCGTGAAGGCCAGCTGGCTGATCGGGTTGGCGCCGGCTTCGGCGATGTGGTAGCCGCTGATCGACACGCTGTAGAAGTTGCGCACTTTGTGGTGCACAAAATACTGGGCGATGTCGCCCATGACCTTGAGGCTGAACTCGGTCGAGAAGATGCAGGTGTTCTGGCCCTGGTCTTCCTTGAGGATATCGGCCTGTACCGTGCCGCGTACGTTTTCCTGCACCCACTCGCGGATTTTTTCGGTCTCGGTCGGGGTCGGATCGCGGCCGTTGTCCTTGTTGAACTTGGCTATGTTCTGGTCGATGGCGGTGTTCATGAACATCGCGAGAATCGTTGGCGCCGGACCGTTGATGGTCATGCTGACTGATGTGCTCGGGCTGCACAGGTCGAAGCCGTCATAGAGCACCTTCATGTCGTCCAGGGTGGCAATGCTGACGCCGCTGTTGCCGACCTTGCCGTAGATGTCAGGGCGCAGCGCCGGGTCGTTGCCGTAAAGCGTGACCGAGTCAAACGCGGTGGACAGGCGTTTGGCGGCCATGCCTTCGGACAGCAGCTTGAACCGCGTGTTGGTACGGAAGGCGTCGCCTTCACCGGCGAACATGCGCGTCGGATCCTCGCCCTCGCGCTTGAAGGCGAAGGTGCCGGCGGTGTAGGGGTAGCTGCCGGGCACGTTGTCCAGCATCAGCCACTTGAGGATTTCGCCGTGGTCTTCGTACTGCGGCAGCGCGACCTTGCGGATGGTCGTGCCCGACAGCGACTTGCTTGTCAGGGCGGTGCGGATCTCCTTGTCGCGAATCTTCACCACGTACTCGTCGCCGGCGTAAGCCTGCTGCATGTCGGGCCACTGCGCCAGCAGGGCGCGGGCGTCGGCATCGATGCGTGCCTTGCGGTGAGCCGCCAGATCCAGCGCGGCTTCGGCGGCCGGGGCACGGTCCGGCTTGTCGATCTTGAGCATCGCGGCGGCGGCCTTGAGCTGCTGCACTTCGCGTGCGAGCTGGGCCTGGGCGCGGGCGCGCTTCTTGTAGCCACGCACCGTGTCGCTGATCTCGGCCAGGTAACGTGTGCGGGCTGCCGGGACCACCGGGGTCTGGTTGGTGCTGTGGCGTACCCCGGTCTTCGGCAGTGTGCCTTCGGACAGGGTCAGCCCCAGCCCGGCCAGGCGCGGCTTGAGCGCCTGGTACAGCGCGGTGACGCCGTCGTCGTTAAAGCGAGCGGCCATGGTGCCGAACACCGGCATCTGATCGGCCGGCGTGGTCCAGGCTTCCTTGTTGCGCTGCACCTGCTTGGCAACGTCGCGCAACGCGTCGAGCGATCCCTTGCGGTCAAACTTGTTGATAGCGATGAACTCGGCAAAGTCCAGCATGTCGATTTTTTCGAGCTGGCTGGCCGCGCCAAACTCCGGTGTCATCACATACAGGGGCACATCCACATGCGGCACGATGGCCGCGTCGCCCTGGCCGATACCCGAGGTCTCGACCACGATCAGGTCGAAGTCCGCGACCTTGCATGCGGCAATCACGTCGGGCAGGGCCTTGCTGATTTCGGAGCCGAAGTCACGCGTGGCCAGGCTGCGCATGAACACACGCTGGCCGCTGTCGCTGGTCATCTGACCGACCTGGGGAACGGTCCAGGGGTTGATCGCGTTCATACGGATGCGGTCGCCGAGCAGGGCGCCGCCGCTCTTGCGCCGCGATGGGTCAATGCTGATGATGGCCACACGCAGCTGGTCATTCTGGTCCAGGCGCAGACGGCGTATCAGCTCGTCGGTCAGCGAGGACTTGCCGGCGCCGCCTGTGCCGGTGATGCCCAGTACAGGTATCTTTTTGCCTTCTGCCTGCGTTCGCAAAGTTTGCACCAGAGCGGCATCCGCCTTTTCGTTTTCAAGCGCCGTGATCAACTGGGCCAGCGCCCGCCAGGCCATTTCGCCGTGACCTTCGATGGCCTGGGAGTCCGCAGGGGAGAAGCCGGTCAGGTCCTTGTCGCAGCGCATGACCATCTCGCCGATCATGCCGGCCAGGCCCATTTTCTGACCGTCCTCGGGGCTGTAGATACGCGTCACGCCGTAGGCCTGCAGCTCGCGGATTTCCGGCGGCACAATCACGCCGCCGCCGCCACCAAACACTTGGATATGCTCGCCGCCGCGGCTTTTGAGCAGATCCACCATGTACTTGAAGTACTCGACATGGCCGCCCTGGTAAGAACTGATGGCAATGCCCTGCGCGTCTTCCTGCAGCGCTGCGGTCACGACCTCGTCAACGCTGCGGTTGTGGCCCAGGTGAATGACCTCGGCGCCCATGCCCTGCAGGATGCGCCGCATGATGTTGATGGCGGCGTCGTGCCCGTCAAACAGCGAGGCGGCGGTGACAAAACGCACCTTGTGGGTGGGGCGGTAGCTGGCAAGGGCCTTGTATTCAGCGGACAGGTCGGTCATGGCGGCGCTCTCTGGAGGTTGTCTTGTGGCTGCGATGCGGGGAGATTATTCGATCTTCAATCCGGTCAGCGCCGGATCGTCGGGCGGGTAACACAGGTCCAGCGACTTCAGCTTGTCGCGTACCAGCGTGGCCACCATCAGGTTGCGGTGGGTCTTGGAGTCGGCGGGCACCACCGTCCAGGGGGCCCAGGGTGTGCTGGTCGCCTGCAGCAGCGCTTCGTAGGCCTTCTGGTAGTCGGCCCACTGCTTGCGCACCTCCAGGTCGCCCATGCTGAATTTCCATCGCTTGGCCGGGTCGTCGATCCGTTCCTGCAGGCGCTGACCCTGTTCCTTGAAGCTGATGTGCAGCATGAATTTGAGGATCACCGTGCCGGTTTCGGCCAGCATGCGCTCGAAGTCATTGATGTGGGCGAAACGCTGTGCGGTCTGCTCGGCCGTGATCCAGCCTTTGACCACCGGGACCAGCACGTCTTCATAGTGGCTGCGGTTGAAAATCATGGTTTCGCCCGCCCCGGGCACCTGGCGGTGGATGCGCCACAGGTAGTCGTGAGCGCGCTCTTCCTCGCTCGGCGCCTTCCAGCCCACCGTGTGCACGCCCAGCGGGCTGGTGCGGCCGAACACGGCCCGAATCGTGCCGTCCTTGCCGGAGGTGTCGGTGCCCTGCAGCAGGACCAGCAGCTTGTAGCGCTTGTCGGCGTAAAACAGGTTCTGCAGGCCGTCCAGTTCGCTCGCGAGTGCGTCCACCTCGGCCTTGTCTGTTTCCTTGTCACCGCTGGAGCAGGGTTTGGCACCGGGGTCCAGGGTGGCCAGTGAAAAGGCCTCCGCAGGTTTTACCGCAGGCACTTGCCAGCCGGCAAGGAGCGGAACGGTGGGACTCTTCTTCGCCATGTGTTGTCTCCAGGTCGGCGCTGCGGTTGTTGACGTTTACGTAAACGTCAATCTTAGCGCCTTTGCCAACAAAAATGGAGCGCTTGCGCGCCCCGGGGTGAAAATCCGCCGGTCCGGCTGCTTATTTGTACAGCAGCTGCGGCAGCCCCAGGCCGAAAGGCCGGGAACCACGGGCCGGCTCAGGAAGTCCGTCTGAAGGTTCAGCGCGACCAAGCGCGTTGACGGTGTTTTTGGCCTCCAGCCCTTGCGGGACAAGCACAAACAGCTATAAAAGTGATAGCACGTGATGCGTATGGGCCAGACGCCGTGCGGGCTTTTGCAACACGGCCGGCGCCCGCCCGCCTAAACTTGGGTGTGTCCGTCTCACTTGCCAACATGAACATGCCATGACACCGCTACAACTGTTTGATCCTGCTTCCAGCACCTACAGCTACGTGTTGTTTGACCCCGCTACGCGCGATGCGCTTTTCATCGATCCGGTGGACAGCTGGCTCGAACGTGACCTGGCGCTGCTTCGCGACCACGCTCTCAAACTGGTGTGGACCGTGGAAACCCATGCGCACGCCGACCACATTACCAGTGGCGGGCAGCTGGTTGAACATACGGGCGCCCGGACGGCGGCACCAGAGGGCTGCGGCATCGCGACCGCTGCCACCCAGCTTGGTGACGGCGATGTGCTGCAGTTCGGTGGCGAACAGGTTCGCGTCATTCACACGCCCGGTCACACGGCCGGCAGCGTGAGCTACCTGTGGCGCAAGCATGTATTTACTGGCGACGCCTTGCTGATCGATGGCTGCGGCCGCACCGATTTCCAGTCGGGTAGCGCAGAGGCGCTGTACCACAGCATCACGCAGCGGCTGTTCACCTTGCCGGACGACACCGTGGTCTGGCCCGGGCACGACGACCAGGGCCGCACCCATTCCACTATTGGCGCCGAGAAGGCCGGCAATACGCGCATCGCCGGGAAAAGCCTGGTGGAGTTTGTTGCCACCATGGACCAGCTCGGCTTGCCGCGGCCGGCGCGCATGGACGAGGCCCTGCCGGCGAACCAGAACTCGGGCTTGGGTGGGGGCCGCCAGGACGCCGACGGTGCGACTCTGCTGGAGGTCCAGACCGCCGACGGTTATGCCGGCAATGTGTCGCCCGAACTCGCCTGCCAGTGGTGGCAGGCCGGGCACGCGGTGTTGATTGACGTGCGTACCGATGCCGAGCGTGACTGGGTTGGCTTTGTGCCGGGTGCGGTCGCGCTGGCCTGGAAGCAGTGGCCGGGCATGGCAATGAATCCGCAGTTTGACGAAGCGGTGAAGGCCGCAGTGCCGGCCGGCGGCAGGGCGGTGTTGTTGTGCCGCAGCGGGGTGCGCTCGATAACGGCTGCCAGACGCGCGACAGAATTGGGCCTGGAGGCCTACAACATCCTCGAAGGGTTTGAGGGTGATCCGGATGCCGATGCGCACCGCGGCGCGCGCGGCGGCTGGCGTTTTCGCGGGTTGCCGTGGCGACAGCATTAAGGCCCCCACGTTCGCTCACTGCGTGTATCTCTCTGCCCCCCAAGGGGGCGCTGCGCCTGCGGACTGGCAAAGCCAGATCCGCGGCCCCTGCTGGTGAATACTGGGAGTTTGCGCTCGTTCCGCCGTCTGCTGCAGTGAACGGACCAAGAGACAGCGCGGCACGGTTCACATAAACTGCCCCCATGAACCACGACAGCCTGCTCAAACGCATCGAATCCAAACGCGACGAGGTGATCGCGTTGACACAAGCCCTGGTACGCATCCCCACGACCAATCCACCCGGCGATGCTTACGAAGCCTGTGCCCGCCTGCTGGGCGAGCGGCTGGCAAAACGCGGGTTTGCGGTGGAATACATACGCGCTACCGGCGCGCCGGGCGACCGCGATTCGCACCCTCGCATCAACGTCGTCGCGCGCTACGAAGGCCAGACCGGCGGGGAGTGTGTGCACTTCAACAGCCACATCGACGTGGTCGAAGCCGGCTCCGGCTGGACCACCGAGCCCTTCGGCGGCGAGGTCCGGGACGGCAAGGTTTACGGCCGCGGCACCTGCGACATGAAGGGCGGGTTGGCTTCCAGCGTGATCGCCTGCGAAGCCATTCTCGAAGAAGGCGTACCGTTTGCAGGCGCGCTGGAAATTTCGGGCACTGTCGATGAAGAATCGGGTGGTTTTGCCGGCGTGGGCTACCTGGCCGAGCGCGGTTATTTCACCCGGCCGCGCGTGCACCACGTGATCATTCCCGAGCCGCTGGGCGTGGACCGCATCTGCCTCGGTCACCGCGGCGTCTGGTGGGGCGAGGTCGAAACCCGGGGTCGCATTGCCCATGGCTCCATGCCTTTCCTGGGGGACAGCGCCATCAACCACATGAGTGCCTTCATCCACCTGCTGGAAACCCAATTGCAGCCGCGCCTGTTGCAGCGCCACACAGCTGAGCCGGTGGAGCCGCCCGGCGCGCGGGTCAGCACGCTGAACATCAACAGCCTGCACGGCGGTCAGGTCGAACAGATGTTCTCCATGGACGCGCTGAACCGGCCGACCGGCGATCTACCGTCGCCGGTGGTGGCACATTCCTGCCGCGCAGTGCTGGACCGGCGCTTCATTGCCGAGGAGAACCTTGAGGCCGTCAAGGCTGAAATCGTCGCCATGCTTGAGGAGCTCAAGCGCAGCCGGCCAGGGTTTGACTACGGCGTGCGTGACATCATGAGTTTTGTGCCGACGGCCACGCCACGGGACGCACCAGTAGTGCTGGCCACCGCCCGTGCCATCGCCCGCGTGCTGGGGCGTGAGGCCAGCTACATTTCCAGCCCCGGCACGTACGACCAAAAACACATCGTGCGCACCGGAAAGCTCGATGCCTGCATTGCCTATGGCCCCGGCATTCTGGATCTAGCCCATCAGCCCGACGAATACGTGGGCATTCAGGAATTGGTGGACAGTGCCAAGATCATGGCCCTGGCCGCACTGAGTCTCACGGGCGGGAGTCGGTAGGCGTGCCGATTAGTACAAAAGGATTCGATTTTTGTGGACGACACCACAACGAGTCTTTTTCGGAGTCTTACCCCTGTCAATGTTGACAGGGGCAGCGGCTCCAACTTAACCGGATTCATCTTCAATGGGGGTACTTTTTCACAAGGTAACCACCATGCTTGCATACCCTCTTGAGGTTCCACGGGCGCCGCCGGTAACAAAATCTCTCGCCAACCCCGTCCTGTCCATGCATTTGCAGCAACGCATCGCGCGTGATTTCAAGCCGCGCTGGGAAGGGCAATGGGGCGGCAAGTTCGTGCTGCACGGCCGGGCTGCCGGTCCCGATGCCGTCCGACTGGACGGCAACGATTACCTCAGCCTGACCGGTCACCCGGACATCGTTCGTGCGCAGGTGACGGCCTTGCAGTGCGACAGGGACTTCGTGATCCAGTCAGGGGTGTTTGTCCACGGCGAGCACCCTGCGCGTACTCTCGAGAAAAATCTCGCCCGGTGGGTAGGCAAGGAAGACGGGTTTGTGTGCCAGTCCGGCTATGCGGCCAACGTCGGCTTGCTGCAGGCGATTGCCGACCCCCAAACGCCGGTATACCTCGACACCCTGGCGCACACGTCGCTATGGGAAGGGGCACACGCGGCGCGCGCGCCGGCGCATCCGTTTCGCCACAACGACCCGGCCCACCTGGACCGGATGTTGTCGCGCCACGGCCCGGGCGTGGTCGTGGTGGATTCGGTTTACAGCACCACCGGCGCCTTGTGCCCCTTGCGCGAAATGGTGGAAGTAGCTGAGCGCCACGGCTGCATGATGCTGGTGGACGAGTCGCATTCGCTCGGCACACACGGGCCCGGCGGGACCGGCCTGTGCGCGGAGCTCGGGCTGACCGACAGGGTGCACTTCATCACAGCCAGCCTGGCCAAGGCCTTTGCCGGCCGCGGCGGCTTTTTCACGGCGCCGGCGGAATTGCGCTACTACATCCTGAGTTCCAGCTTTCCCAACATCTTCAGTTCCTGCCTGCTGCCTCACGAGATCGCCGGTCTCGGCGCCACTCTCGCGGTGATCCGAAAACGCGACGAACAACGCCAGCGCCTGCAGGCCCACACCTTGCGGCTGCGCAGCAGCCTGTCTGACATGGGTTACCCGATCCACCAGGGGACGGAGCAGATCATTTCTCTGGAGGCCGGGACCGAGCCAGACACTATGGTGCTGCGCGACCACCTGGAGGAACGAGGCGTTTTCGGTGCGGTATTTTGTGCGCCGGCCACCAGCCGCAATCGTGCCATGGTGCGGCTGACCCTGCATGCCGCGCTGACCGAGGCCGAACTCAATCATGTGGAAGGCGTGGCGCGCGCGGTGGCGCCGCTGGTCAAACCGTGGGACTGGCCGATTGCACGGCGTGCGCGCGCGGCCCAGGCGATGGGCGCCTATTAGGCGCTTCCCTAATCCTGCACCTTGCGTGGCCCTGTTTTTTTGAGCCAGTGTTTGTAGCCAACCCAGCCGCGCTGACTGGCTGGAATGTCCAGCGGAAACAGCGCCGCCAGCACCGCGCCCTCGTGCCCGATGGAAAACGCCGGCAGCAGTCGTGGGCCATCGCTGCGCCCCAGCGCCTGCTGAAGTTCCAGGTCCACCAGATGACGCCCCTCCCGGATGCCGGCCGCCGCTTTGGCATCGACGCCTTGTGACTCGGCCAGCTCGGCCAGCTCGACCAGCCCGGAAGCAGACTCCAGCTGCAGCCAGCTGACACCGCCACCGGCTTCCATGCCGAGGATGCCGAAAGGCTGCCCGATCACCACATGTTCTACCCAGTGGTTGGCTGCCAGCGCGCTCAGTTGCCGGGCCACCGACGGCACCTGCAGCAATGCATGTTGCGGTTGTGTCAGCGCGGCCCGCCAGGTCTGGGAGTGCCGCAACTGGGGCCGGTCCAGCATGCGCTGTACCACCGAGATCAGGTGTTGCGAAATGTCGGGTGTCTGTTTGGCAATGAACTGGTCAATCAGTCCCCGGTTGAAAGCGCTGACCGCCACATGCTCGTCCGCCTGACCGGTAAGGAGGATGCGGCCACCGGACCAGTCCGTGAGTTCGGACAGGGCTTGCAGCCCGTCCATGCCGGGCATCGCGTAGTCAAAGACGCAAACTTGGCTGAGGTCGTAGCGCTGCCCCTGGGCTGCCCAGTACTGCAGGATTTGCGGGATCAGCGGGCTGCCAGCGCGCCAGTTGTCGATGATTTCCTGCTGCGCCCAGGCATCAGCTTCCCACAGGGGCGGCTCTTGCTGCAACTGGTGGATGCAGGTTTGCGGCCGCAGGTAGAGTTTGATGTGCCATTGCCGGGGCAACACCATGGCCAGCATCTCAAGATAGTCGGGGTCATCGTCGAGAAAAACGATGGCACCGGGGCGGCGAAACAGTGGAAAACTCATGGGGTGCCTGGATAGTAGTCAGGGCCGGAATGCGCTCTCGTCAACGGGCGCCATTTCGATGATGAAGATGGCGCCGCGACCGGGTTCGGACTTCACGCGAATGGTTCCGCCGGCGCCCTGTACCACCTGCCGGCAGAAGGCCAGCCCCAGGCCGTGACCGGTGCCGTGATCGGTAGAGAAAAAGGGCTCGAAGATGCGGGCTTGCAATTCTGGCGGGATGCCGACACCCTGGTCGGTGATGACGATGCGTCCGGCGCCGTTGATCACCCCCATTTCAATGCGCAGGTCGCCGGGCTTGGGTGCCGAGCTGACGGCTGCCAGCGAACGGAATGCGTTCTTCAGCAGGTTGTTGATGACCTGGGCGAACAGCCGGTATGACGATTCGAACGAGAAGTCCTTGCGCAGCACCAGGGTCACACTCTCGCGCTCGCGCGAGTTGCGGTAGGGATAGTCCTTGACGACGTTGCGCAGCAGCGCGGCAGCGGTCACGGTCTCCCTGTGCATCGGCAGGCGCAACAGGCTTGCATTGGCGATCTGCGTGTCGATTTGCTGGTTCATGTTGCGCACCAGGCCATGCAGCCGTACCACCAGCTGATCAAGTTGCTGGGACCCATTTGCCTCCCCGGCGTTCTGGTTCTCGTTGCGTACGGCGTCCCCGATCAGCGAGATGGTGGCCAGCGGCGTACGCAATTCGTGCGCCATGATCCCCATGGTAGTGAGCGTGTATTGCAGGTGTTCGCGCCGCAGGTTGGCCGACGAGATGCCCAGCAGCAGGGCGCTGGACCAGCAGAAAATGATGACCACTGCATTGATGGTTTGCTGCTGTTCGTCCATGGGTAGCACCGATGGTCCGAAAAAATGAAACAGCGTCCCGGCAAGCAATACCCCGCTGACGGTGCCCAGCGTGGCGACTCGCCAGTCGGTCAGGTGGTAATAAATCAGCACCATCGCGCAAAAGCTGGCGAGCCAGACCGTGTTGCCGCTGTTGCAAAGATACATCCAGCTGAAAAAAACCGGCAGCTGTATCCAGAACACCAGAGAAAAAACTCGCGCAGAAAGTTTGCTCGACGGGTCGTTGGCGATGCTCTCGGAGATCAGCAGCAGCCCCATGGCGCCCATCACCGTGCGCAGGCCGGGGTGCTCATACGGCTGAGGCAGCCAGTGGCCCCAGATCCACCCGAACAACGGGTGCCCGACCAGTGTGAACAGTCCCAGCCAACGCAAGCGCCAGGGCGATGGGTGCAAAATAAGCATCATCTGCTCCTGAAGCTCGGCCTTGATCCGGGTCGACAGGCGTCCCGACAGGCCCGGGTAGCGCCAGACTGCGTTAAGCATGCGCTTGATCCTGGCAGGTACTCCGGAGTTCATGAATAAGTCTGGGAACATCACTCGACACATTGTCACAGTTCTGGAGAGAAACCGAATATGCCATCCCCTGTCAACTTTGACAGTGTTGCGCTGGACAGCATGCTGGCAGACTGGATTTCTGCCTTGCGTGAATATGCGGTCGAGGCGGTGGTTGTGCTGGGCCCCGATCCTTTCGGTCGGCGCCAGGACCGGGTGGTGGTGGCGGTTCATCCCCCTCGCCTGCAGGAGCCGGCCGCCTCACTGGCCGAAAGTCGGGATTTTGGGGCGCCCTGGCGGGAGTCCGATGCGCCGCTGGTGGCCTGGCAGCACATCGCCAACTCGGGCGCCGGCGTTGACCGCTGGCGCCTGTTGTGGCTGGCCCACGGATTCCAGAGCGTGGTGCGGGTCGAGTTCCCCTTGCCATCCGGCCGCGCCTTTGAATGTTTCATGTTCAGTCCGCGCCAGTTCCATGACCGCGCCGAGGCTGCGGCGCTGGTCTGGTCGGCCCTGAACATCTGGCCTTTGTTCAAGCGCACCATGGCGGCGGCCAGCAGTCCGTTGAGCCCGCGTGAAAGCGAATGCCTGGCGCTGGCCTTTGAGGGCATGACCGCGCGTCAGACCGGTGAGCGCCTGCGTTGCACCGAACGTACCATCAACTACCACATGGCCAATGCCATGGCCAAGCTCAGGGTGGACAACAAAATGGCGGCAATTCAGCGGGCCTGCTGGCTGGGTGTGATCTGAGGCAGGTGCCGTTTTATCCAGTGTTTCCCTGTGGCTTGAATATTGCACGTCGGCTATGGTTACATTACGTAAACAGTCCGTGTGATTGTTGCCCGACTGCTCCACCCCCTGTTTCTAAGGAAAATTTGCCATGAAACGTCGATCCCTTGTTGCCCTGGCCACTTCTGCTGCGCTGGTGTCCTCCCTGATGCTGCCTGCCGCTGCCCAAGCCCAGGCGAAAACCTTGAAAGTGGTGCCGCACTCCAATATCACCATCCTGGACCCGGTCTGGACCACGGCCTTCGTGACGCGCAACCACGGCTACATGATTTACGACACCCTGTTTGGCACTGACCTGGAAGGCAAAGTCAAGCCGCAGATGGTCGACACCTACTCGGCTTCAAAGGACAACACGGTCTGGACTTTCACCCTGCGCGACGGCCTGGAGTTTCATGACGGCAAACCGGTCACCAGCGAAGATGTGGTGGCTTCGCTCAAGCGCTGGTCCAGCCGTGACAGCTTCGGCGGGGTCATGGCCAAAAGCCTGGCCAGTTACGAAACGGCCAATGCGAAAACCTTTATTCTGAAGTTCAACCAGCCTTTCGGGGTGATGCTCGAAGCCCTGGGCAAACCTTCTTCCAACGTGCCTTTCATCATGCCGGCGCGCATCGCGGCCACACCGGGCAGCGAGCAGATCAAGGAAAACATCGGCTCCGGCCCTTACAAGTTTGTCACGTCGGAATACAAGCCCGGTGAAAAGCTGGTTTATGTCAAGAACGACAAATACAAGCCGCGCAGTGAAGTGCCCAATGGCACCACAGGCGGCAAAAACGTTTACCTGGACCGCGTGGAGTGGATCATCATTCGTGATCCGCAGACCCAGTTCAATGCACTGATCGCCGGCGAGGTGGACATCGTCGAGCAGCCGGCTTTTGAGCAGTACGCCTCGCTCAAGGCGGCCAAGGACGTGCAGATCGTGGACGCCCAACCAGCCGGCCTGCAGTACATCTTCCGCTTCAACCACCTGCATGCGCCGTTTGACAACGTGAAGATCCGCCAGGCGGCCATGGTTGCCATGGGTCAGGAAGCCTTCCTCAAGACCCAGGTGGGGGCGCCCGGCATGTACAAATACTGCAAGAGTATGTTTCCCTGCGGCACGCCCTACGCCAGTGACAACACCGGCATTTACACCGGCATGGCCAATCCTGCCAAAGCCAAACAGATGCTGGCCGAGGCCGGTTACAAGGGCGAACCCATCGTGCTGATGCGGCCTACCGACCTGGCCTCGATTGCCAAGTTGCCGCTGGTTGCCAAGCAGCAGCTCGAAGCGGCTGGCTTCAAGGTCGACATGCAGCAGTCGGACTGGTCCACGCTGCTGGCTCGCCGCGCCAAGAAGGATGCACCAGACAAGGGCGGCTGGAACGCCTTCATGACGGCCTGGACCGCCGGTGACATCCAGAACCCGCTGACCATGGCCATGCTCAATGCCACTGGCGACAAGGGCTGGTTCGGTTGGCAGGATGACAAGGTCATCGAGGACTTGAAAGTCAAGTTTGCCCAAGCCAGCACCGAGGTCGAGAAGAAGAAGCTGGCCGAGCAGTTGCAGTTGCGTGCGATTGAAACCGCGACGCATGTGCATCTGGGCCAATACAACAATCCAGCGGCGCTGCGCAGCAACATCTCCGGCCTCGTGCCCGGCGGTGCGCAGGTGTACTGGAACATCAAAAAGAACTAGTGCCCCCACGCTCCGCACTGACGTGTCGTCGCTGCCCCCCGAGGGGGCGCTGCGCCTGCGGACTGGCAAAGCCAGATCCGCGGCCCCTGCTTAAAAAGAGTGGTCGCCACGTTGCTTGGCGCCGTCGGCCATGCTGAGATTCCTGCTGCAGCGCCTGCTCGCCACCATCCCTGTTTTGCTGGTGGTGGCCGTCGTGGTGTTCCTGATCCTGCGGCTCACGCCGGGGGATCCGGCGGCCGTGATTGCCGGCAACAACTCGACCAACGAAGACATCGAGAAAATCCGGGAGACTCTGGGCCTGAGCAAGCCGCTGCTGGTCCAGTTCTGGATCTGGTTCAGCGGTGTGTTGCAGGGCGACCTTGGGTATTCCTTTTACCTGAACAAGCCCGTGACCGAGCTTATCGCGCAGCGCCTGGAGCCCACGTTGAGCCTTGCGGCCGGCACGCTGGTGCTGGCGGTGTTGGTGGCGGTGCCGCTGGGCACCATCGCGGCCTGGCGTATGGGCGGCTGGCTGGACCGGGTGCTGTCGGGCTTTTCCGTCGCCGGGTTTTCCATTCCGGTCTTTGTCACTGGCTACCTGCTGATTTACGTGTTTGCCGTGCAGCTTGACTGGTTTCCGGTGCAGGGGTACCGGCGCCTGTTCGGCAGCGACGGCGGGGGTGTCTGGACCTGGGCCAGGCAACTGGTGCTGCCCTGGGTTACGCTGGCCATGATTTATGTCGCGCTGATCGCGCGGGTGACGCGCGCCAGCGTGTCCGAGGCCCTCACCGAGGATTACATCCGCACCGCGCGTGCCAAGGGGCTGACCGAATCCGCAGTGTTAATGCGTCATGCCCTGGCCAATGCCGCAGTCCCCATCGTTACCGTGATCGGCATCGGTGTGGCTTTGCTGATCGGCGGTGTGGTGGTGACGGAGACGGTGTACTCAATCCCCGGCCTCGGTTCGCTGACGGTTGATGCAGTGCTGAACCGCGACTTTCCGGTGATCCAGGGCCTAGTGCTGTTTTTCAGCCTGCTGTATGTGGGCGTCAACCTGCTGGTGGACGTGAGTTACCTGTTTCTCGACCCGAGGATTCGTTACTGATGGGCGCTGGTCAGCTTCTCTGGCGAAGGCTCTGGGTCAACAGCGCCTTTCGTTTCGGCGCCAGCGTGATTGGTCTGTTGCTGCTTGTGGCTGCTCTGGCGCCGCTGCTGGGCACGGTGGACCCGGCGGCCATGGATTCGGCGCACATCAACACCGCGTCAGGTGTGCGCGGCGAGTTTGCGCAGCTCGACGGCACAGTGGTCCAACACACGTTCTGGATGGGCGCTGACAACTTCGGCCGCGACATCTACAGCCGCGTGCTTTTCGGCACGCGCACCTCGCTGCTGGTGGCAGCTTTCACCGCCGTGGTGGCCATCGGTGTCGGCGCGCTGCTGGGCATGCTGGCGGGTTACTTCCGCATCGTCGACGCGGTGCTGATGCGTTTCATGGACGGGCTGATGGCCATCCCGGCCATCCTGCTGGCGATAGCGCTGGTGGCGGCGCTGGGCGCACAGCTGTGGACGGTGGTGGTGGCCATCGCGATTCCGGAAATTCCTCGCGTCACACGACTGGTGCGTTCCATGGTGCTGACCTTGCGCGAGGAGCCGTTTGTGGAAGCCGCGCGTGCGCTGGCGACGCCGACGCCGGTGATCCTGTGGCGGCACATCCTGCCCAACGCCATGGCGCCGCTGATTGTTCAGGGAACCTTTGTCGCCGCGTCGGCGGTGCTGACCGAGGCCATCCTGAGTTTCCTGGGGCTGGGTCTGCCTGCCGATATTCCAACCTGGGGCAACATCATGGCCGAGGGCAGGGTGCAGTTCACCCAGTACCCGGGCAACGTGCTGTTTCCGGCGCTGTTCCTGGTGCCCACCGTCCTGGCCATCAACCTGCTGGGCGACGGGTTGCGCGACGTGCTTGATCCCAAATTTTCGAAACGCGGTTCATGAGTACCGAGACCGCGCCCATCCTCGTCATTGACAAGCTGCATGTGGCCCTGCCGCCGGGCAGCGACCGTGCATACGCGGTGGAAGACATCAGCCTGCGCATTCACGCCGGGCAGACCCTGTGTGTAGTCGGCGAGTCCGGCTCCGGAAAGTCGGTCATGGCCACGGCGGTGATGGGGCTGCTGGCGCGCGAGCTCAAGCCCGGTCCGGGCCGCATTGTGCTGCAGGGGGAGTCCCTGCTCGATGCCAGCGTGCAGCGCCTGCGCGCCTTGCGCGGCCAGGCCATGGGCATGGTGTTCCAGGAGCCGATGACGGCGCTGAATCCGGTGATGAGCTGCGGCGACCAGATCGACGAGCTGCTCAGACAGCACACCGACTGGAATGCCAAGCGCCGCAACGAGGCGGTGCTGAACATCCTGCAACGCGTCAAGCTGCCCGAGCCCGAACGCATGATGCGCAGCTACCCGCACCAGCTCTCGGGCGGCCAGCGCCAGCGCATCGTGATTGCGATGGCGGTGATCCTGCAGCCGGCCCTGCTGATTTGCGACGAGCCGACCACGGCGCTTGATGTCACGACACAAAAGGAAATTCTCAAGCTGATCGAGGACCTGCAGGCCGGCCTGTCGGGCGGCCACCGCTGCGCCGTGTTGTTCATCACGCACGACATGGGCGTGGTGGCCGACATTGCCGACGAGGTGCTGGTGATGAACCAGGGGCGGGCCGTCGAGTACGGCACCCGTGACGAGGTGCTGCGCAACCCCAAGGCCGACTACACCAAAATGCTTCTCGGCGCGGTGCCCGGCATGACGCCACCGCCTGCGCGTCCGGCGCCGCTCGGTACACCGCTGCTGCGCGGCCAAGAGGTCAGCAAGACCTATGTCGCGCGCGACTGGCTGGGCCGCCAACGCCTGACCCATGCGCTGCAGGCCGCGTCGGTGGCGGTATCGGCCGGCGAAACCGTGGGTGTGGTGGGTGAGTCCGGGTCCGGCAAATCGACGCTGGCGCGCTGCCTGATCCGCCTGATCGACCCGACCGCCGGCCATGTGTTGTGGCGACCGCCCGGCCAGGACGCGGACAGCGCGCTGATCGATGTCGCCGGATTCAGCGAAGGCAAGCTCCGGCCGCTGCGCAGCCAGGTCCAGGTGGTATTTCAGGACCCCAATCGATCGCTGAACCCGCGCCGCAAGGTCGGTGACTCCATCATCGAGGGTGCTATCAATTTCGGAGCTAGTCACGCAGAAGCGACGGCGCTCGCAGTCCTTTTGATGGACAAGGTCCGGCTACCGGCCGAAGGCCTGCAGCGTTACCCCAGCCAATTCTCGGGTGGCCAGCGCCAGCGCATCGCGATTGCCCGCGCCCTGGCCTGTCGGCCGCGCGTACTGGTTGCGGACGAAGCTGTCAGCGCGCTCGACGTCAGTGTGCAGGCGCAAATCCTCGCCTTGCTGCGCGAGATCCAGGCCGAACTCGGACTGGGCCTGCTTTTCATCACCCATGACCTGCGGGTGGCCGCGCAACTGTGCGACCGGGTCATCGTGATGCACCAGGGAAAAATTGTCGAGCAAGGGCCAACGGCCCAGCTGTACGCCCACCCCCAACACGACTACACGCGCCGGCTGCTGGACGCCGCGCCCGGAGCTACTTTTTGAAAATCCTTGTCGCCGGTTACCAGCACGAAACCAACACCTTTGCGCCCACCAAGGCAGACTGGGCTGCCTTTAATCGCGGTGATGTGTTCCCGGCTTTCATGCAGGGCCAGACCATGCTGCACCAGCTCACCGGCGTCAATCTGCCGGCCGGCGGTTTCATCGCCGCCGCCCAGGCGCGCGGCTGGCAGGTGCTGCCCGGCAGCTGGTGCGGCGCCTCGCCGTCGTCCTATGTGACACAGGAGGCTTTTGAACGCATCTGCACCGAGGTGCTGGCCGATGTCGCACAAGGCGGCTTCGACGCCGTTTACCTAGACCTCCACGGCGCCGGAGTGGCAGAACATGTGGCCGACACCGAGGGTGAACTGATCACCCGCATCCGCACCCTGGTGGGGCCGGACCTGCCGATTGTCGCCAGCCTGGACCTGCACGCGAATGTGACCGAAGCCATGCTGGCGCAGGCAGATGCACTGGTCGCCTACCGCACCTACCCGCACATCGACATGGCCTCCACCGGTGAGCTGGCAGCCGACCTGCTGGCGCGCCGCATGGCGCTTGGCCGCAAAGAGGATGTCCAGTTCCGGCGCCTGCCTTTCCTGATTCCGCTGAACGCCCAAAGCACCTGGATGGCGCCTGCGCAAGGCCTGTACGAAGCGCTTGCAGCCGCCGATAAACAGTTCGATGTGCGCCTTAGTTTTTGCATGGGCTTTCCAGCCTCCGACTTCGACGAGTGCGGTCCCATGGTCTGGGCGCATGGTGAGCGTGCGCCGGACGCGCTGGCACATCTGTATGCGCGGGTCGCCGAGCCCGCGCAATGGACGCTGGATTTCCTGCCGGCGCAGGATGCGGTCGCGCATGTGCTGGCCCGCGCAGCGGGGATGAACAAGCCGCTGGTCATCGCCGACACCCAAGACAACCCGGGCGCCGGCGGCAGCAGCAACACCACCGGCCTGTTGCATGCGCTGCTCGCGCAGGGCGCGGGCCGGCAGTTCCCGGGCCAAGTCGCCCTGGGTCTGCTGTTTGACCCCGCTGCCGCGCAGGCCGCGTGGGCCGTCGGCGTGGGCGCCAGCGTCTCCCTCAGTCTCGGGCAAGCGGTGCCGACCTTCACCGGCCAGCACAGCGATCCGCCGGTGCAGGGCGAGTTCAAGGTGCGCGCTGTGAGCGACGGCCAGGTGACGCTCAGGGGTGCCATGATGACCGGCATGGCCGCCACGCTCGGGCCTTGCGCCTGCCTCGAAATCGACGGCATTCTCGTGGCCGTCGCCAGCGGGCAGATGCAGATGCTGGACCGCGAACTGTTCCGCATGGTCGGCATCACGCCCGAAGCCATGAAAATCATTGTGGTCAAAAGCTCCAACCACTTCCGCGCCGACTTCACGCCGCTGGTGGCCGATGCAACAACCGACATCATTGTGGCCAAGGCTGCAGGGCCGATGGCCGCCGACCCGGCCGACCTGCCGTGGAAGAACCTGCCGGAAGCCATGCGCCGCCGGCCCTGATGTCTGGAGTACCCGATGATGCCCTCCGCTGCCCCTGCTGATCTTGCCGACTGCACCGCCACCGAGTTGCTGCAGCTTTATCAAAGCGGCGAGGCCTCACCGGTGGGCGCCACGCGTGCGGTGCTGGCCCGGATTGATGCGCTGAATCCACAGCTCAAGGCCTTTTGCCTGGTGGCTCAGGAGTCTGCGCTGCAAGCCGCCGCAGCCAGCGAAACCCGCTGGCAACAATTCCGGCGGGGTGGTGCACCCTGCGGCGAACTCGACGGCGTGCCGGTCTCGATCAAGGATCTCATCCTGACGCGCGGCATGCCGACGCTGCGCGGCAGCCACACGGTGGATGTCGATCAGCCCTGGGACGTGGACGCGCCGGTCACGGCCCGGCTGCGTGAAGCCGGCGCGGTGATTGTCGGCAAGACCAGCACGCCGGAGTTCGGCTGCAAGGGCGAAACCAACTCGCCGCGTACCGGCATCACGCGCAATCCCCGGGACCTGTCGAAAACACCGGGGGGATCTTCCGGCGGCGCGGCGGCGGCTGTTGCCTCCGGCATGGGGCCGCTGGCCGTGGGCACCGACGGAGCCGGTTCAGTGCGCATCCCCGCGGCTTTCTGCGGCAACTTTGGCCTCAAACCGAGTTTCGGGCGGGTACCCGCCTACCCGCTGTCGCCTTTTGGCTCGGTGGCGCATCTGGGGCCGCACAGCCGCAGCGTGTTTGATGCCGCGCTGATGATGAATGTGCTCAAAAAGCCCGACGCGCGCGACTGGACCTCGCTGCCGCCGGACAGCAGCGATTACCTGCACGGGCTGGACGGCGGCATACGCGGCCTGCGCATTGCGTGGTCGCCCACGCTGGGTTATGCAAAAAACGTGCATCCGGAGGTGGCCCGTTCTGTGGCGCAGGCCGTGGCTCTTTTGTCGGAACTGGGCGCCCACGTCGAACAGATCGACCCGGGCTTTGACGATCCGCTGGAGATCACCACTGGTCTGTGGTTTGCGGGTGCCTGGACCGTCTGGAACACCCTGAGCCCGGCGCAGCAGGCACTGACCGACCCGGATTTTCGTTCCGAGGCACTGCTGGGCGAGAAGCTCAGCCTGCTCGACATCCAGCGCTTGCATCTGCAACGCGGCGCGCTGGGCTCGCAGATGCGCCTGTTCATGCAGCGCTTCGACCTGCTGGTCACGCCCAGCGTCGCGGTGCCGGCCTTCGAGGCACGGCCCGCCGGCCATTCGCCCATGGACCCTGTCGCCATGCTGGGATGGACACCGTTTTCCTACCCCTTCAACCTGACCCAGCAACCCGCCAGCACCGTGCCTTGTGGGTTAACCAGCGATGGCTTGCCGATCGGCCTGCAGTTTGTCGGTCCCATGTTTGGCGATGCGCTGGTGCTGCGCGCTTCACGCGCCTATGAGGCCGTGCGCGGCGGCAGTGTGGATTTCAGCCGGCCGTTCACGTCACTGCGGTGACGGCTCCCGCCGACACGCACACATAAGTGTTCATAATCCTGTCACATGACATTTCTAGCACTTGACGTGGGCAACACCCGCCTGAAGTGGGCCCAGTACGAGGCCCCGGTTGCGGGATCGCGGGTGCTGGCCCATGGCGCTGTGTTTCTCGAAAACATCGACAAACTCGCCGACGATGAGTGGAACGGGCTGCCCGCCCCCTTGCACATCCTTGGCTGCATCGTCGCCGGCGACGCGGTCAAGCGCCGCGTGATTGAACAGATGGAACTCTGGGACGTCGCGCCGCGCTGGGTGATTCCGAGTGCCCAGGAAGCCGGCGTGACCAATGGCTATGACCATCCCGCACGCCTGGGCGCCGACCGCTGGGTCGCGATGATAGGCGCGCGGCAGCGGCTGCTGGCCCGCGGGATCCAGAAGCCCTGCGTGGTCGTGATGGTGGGCACGGCAGTGACCGTCGAAGTCATCGACGCCTCGGGCAAGTTCCTCGGCGGCATCATCCTGCCGGGCCACGGCATCATGCTGCGCGCGCTCGAGTCCGGCACGGCCGGCCTGCATGTGCCGACCGGCGACGTGAAGGACTTCCCGACCAACACCAGCGACGCCCTGACCAGTGGCGGCACCTTTGCCATTGCCGGCGCGGTGCAGCGCATGGTCGAAAACACCACCCGCCATTGCGGTGAGGCGCCGGAATGCATCATGACCGGTGGTGCGGGGTGGAAGATGGCCCCCAGCATGTCCATTGAAGTGGAACTGGTGGAAGGGCTTATTTTTGATGGTTTGCTGGAGATTGCTTCACGGCGGTTTCCGGTCGAGGTCTGAGCCTCGAGGCAGGTCGAATTTTTTTGCAAGCCCGTGCTGTGTGAGTGCTTCGAACAAGCCGGGTCTCGCCCCGGCAGGCGAGTTACCTTTCTTTGTCTCGCCAAAGAAACCTAACGGAAAGAAAGGCGACCCGATGGTCTGGGTCCCTCCGCTTCGCTACGGGCAACCTCCGGTGCTCGCCAAAAGTGGGGCCGGGCTCGAACTCGCTACGCTCAGACAATCGCCCGTCCTGATCCACTTTCGGCTCCGCTCCTCGGCCCAGCCCGACGGGTGGGGGCGACACTAATGCGGGGGCAAAAGTCCGGAGCAGAAGAAGCGCGCAGCGCTTCTTCTGCGGGAATCCCAACGAACAGTCATGTTTGCAAGCGAGCGCAGCGCACGCGGCCAAATGAGGCGGGGGGTTGGGAGTGGGGAGTTAAAACTACTGCCCGCCGCAAGCCGGTGCCACAGCGCGATGCCTGCAGACTCTACGAGTTGCTATGAATTCAATAGCTCCTTACGCCCGTCAGTCGTGGGCTAGAGCACGAAAAAGCTTACAAGACCAGCTCACTCCCCCCAAGGCAGCATCAAGGTCACGATGGATAGTTTGGCAAATTCGGGAATGAACTCGTCGATGATGCGCTGGGGCTCGGGGCAGAGCGTGCTGTCGGTGATTACGCCGAACTGCACGCCGCCGCCGTAGCTCAGGATGGACACGCCCAGGCCGACGTCGCCTGACTGCGGCACCCAGAACATGCTTTGCTCCAGCGTGGCGCCGCAGAACTTCAGTTTTTCGCGCGGGCCCGGCACGTTGGTCATTACGGCCGTGGTTTTTTTCGAGAACAGGTTCAGCATCGCGTCCTGCGCCGGCTTGATCAGCAGGCCGGCGATCGCCAGCAGGCTGAAGGCCAGCAGCGGCTGGTAGCTGCCCTTGAGCGCGGCCATGCGCCTGCGCACTTCGTAAACGCGCTCTACGGGATTGTCCACGCCGATGGGTAGCACCAGCGGCACCAGGCCGAAGCGGTTGCCCAGCTTGTAGGCCTGCTCCATGGGCCGCAGGTTGACCGGCACCATGGCGCGGATTTCCTGGCCTTTGACATCGTCGCCGTGCGACTTGAGGTATTCGCCGATGGCGCCAGCCACGCAACTGAGCAGCACGTCGTTGATCGAGCAGTTCAGCGCCTTGCCGATGGCCTTGACTTCCTCCAGCGGAATCGGCTGACACCAGGCGACTTTTTTGGTCGTTCCCGGTTTACCCTTGAGCCGGGTTTTCGAGTCGTCAGGCATCAGCGCCAGCGCGGCGCCGTCTTTGAGCACCTGCAAGACGACCTTGGCCATGTCCATCGAGCCCGCCATGCCTTTTTGCGGATCGCTCAGCAGGTGCAGCGAACGCACCGCGCCGTCACCGGCCGCGCCCAGCGCCTTGACGGTCAGGTCGGTAAAGGGCTTGAGCAGGGTGTCGGCAATCCAGTCCTCGGCGCCGCCGGTTTCCTTTTTGCGTCGCTCGGGCGGCGCGGCGCCGCCATCGACCAGCGACATGGTCACCGAGATCAGTGCGATGCCATCGGCAATGCAGTGGTGGATGCGCACAATCATGGCGCTGCCCTTGACGCCGTCGGGGCTGGTGTAGTCCTCGACCAGGTGGATTTGCCACAGCGGGCGTGTGCGGTCCAGCGGCTGCATGGCGAGCTCGGCCACGCGGTCCTGCAGTACCTCCTGTTCCTGCCCTTTGGCGCTTTTGGGCAGCTTTTCCGCAATGACGTGGTTCTTCACGTCGAAATAGCGGTCCTCGACCCAGGTGGCGCCTGCGGTGTCTTCCATCACGCGCTGGCGGAAGCGCCCGTACTTGAGCAGGCTGGTCTCCATGCGCTCACAGACCGCCGCATGGCTGACACCCGGCGTGAGCTGCCAGACGCCGACAATCATCATCAGGTTGGACGGGGTGTCCATGCGCAGCCAGGCGGTGTCCACCTTGCTCATGCGTTCGCCCGACAGGCCCAGGGTGCCGGAGACCGCGCGCGTCACGTTTTTCTGTACATTCTTCGCGACTTTTTTGCCCGCTGCCTGGGCCGAAACGCGTGTGACCATGAAAACTCCAGATAAAAATCAAAGGCGATGAGCCCGTTTTTCGCAGGGCCGCCCCAAGAAAAATGCGCCCCCTCGGGGGGCAGCGCAGTACACGCAGTGACAAGCGTGGGGGCAAGGGTCTATTCTGATAGCAACGGTGTGGCTAAGATACCGGGCAGTTACCCCAATTTCTGGGGCCTTCGCAACCTACGGAGCATCTTCATGTCAGACCTCAAAGCCGCTTTCGATAAAGCCATGGCCGATTCCAAGAACCTCAGCGAGCGCCCCGACAACGCTACCCTGCTACAGATTTACGCGCTGTACAAACAGGGCAGCGTGGGCGACAACACGGAGAAAAAGCCAGGCTTCAGCGAGATGGTCGCGCGCGCCAAATGGGACGCCTGGAGCAAGCTCAAGGGCACGTCGCAGGAAGACGCGATGCAGCAGTATGTGGATTTGATTGAGTCGTTGGGCTGAGTTGCCAAACTATCGGTCAGTTTTGCGCTTGTGGGGGAGTCCACTTATGAACGTTAGACCGCACCAGCCATTCTTTCACCACTGCATGGTGGGGCGTCCACGCTACCCAAGCTGATCTGGCCCAACTCCGAACCATATCCGCATGTTCCGCTGCCCCTTGCGCCAGCACAACATGAATCGCCCCGGGAATTGAGGAGGCTCCAACCTTTGAGAAGATGGAGCCATGAAGAAATCAAACAAGTTTTCCCCCGAAGTACGCGAACGCGCGGTCCGTA
>NZ_JACDDD010000060.1 GCF_013817205.1 Polaromonas sp. | reverse complement strand
GCCCTATCGGATATATACCTCCGGCAGAAGCTGAGGCAAACTACTACCGGCAACTCGCCAGTCAAGCCTCCACGGTGGAGGCATGACTTAAACCAAACAGCCTCCATGAAACCCGGGGCGATTCATAGAGCAGCGAATGGGGACCTCGATTCCGCATCGCTTCGAACTGAGCCATTTACGGAGACGTTGAAGGTTATGGCGGCGACCTCTAAAGCACGGCCACGGAAGGCCAAGGTCACACGCTGAATAGTGCAGTCCAAATCCTGGAACCCAGTCCGGACAGCGCTGGGATTGCGAGATTTTTCTGCAAGGAACTCGGAGAGTGCCCGACTAGGAAAACCGTCGAAGGCACCAATCCGAATTTCTGAAGCCGGGCATCATTGACGGCAAGGTACAGAGAACCAATCTCACAAACCAAACACTATGAACCCCACCCACCTCCACCAACTCGCCGTGGCAGCCATGCGCACCCGCGGCCTCTTGCCCGTCTTCACTCCGGCAGTCCTGCAGGAGGCCGAAGCGGCCCGCCACGCCAGCCCCGAACGTGGCGCCGACATCCGCGACCTCCGCCACCTGACCTGGTTCTCGATTGACAACGAGGACACGCGCGACCTGGACCAGTTGAGTGTGGCCGAGGCGCTGCCTGCGGGTGCAACACGCCTGATGGTGGCGATCGCCGATGTCGATTACCTGGTGCGGCCTGGTGGCGCGGTCGATGACCACGCGGCGGCCAACACCACCTCGGTGTACACAGCGGCGGGTATTTTTCCCATGCTGCCCGAAGTGCTGTCGACCGACCTCACCTCACTGCACGAAGACCAGGATCGGCTGGCCGTGGTGGTGGACATGCTTGTTGCTGCCGACGGTACGGTGGCTGAATCCGACATCTACCGCGCGCTGGTGCTCAACCGAGCCAAACTGACCTACGACGCGGTGTCGGCCTGGCTGGACGGCACCGCTTCCGCGCCGCTACAGATCGCCACGGTGCCGGGGCTGGAAGAACAGGTACGCCTGCACGACACTGTGGCCAGCAGGCTGCGGCTGTGGCGCCAGTCGCGTGGTGCGCTCAACGTCAACACCATCGCCGCGCGGCCGGTCTTCAAGGACGGGCAACTGGTGGATCTGCAGCCGGACGAGAAAAACCGCGCCAAGAATTTGATTGCCGACCTGATGATTGCCACCAACGGCGCGACGGCGCGTTTTCTGGTGAACAAGGGCTTCCCGTCGATACGCCGCTTTTTGCAGGCGCCGCGCCGCTGGGACCGCATCGAGGCCCTGGCCGCGAGCCACGGCGTGAGCTTGCCGGCCGTGCCCGACGCCATCGCGCTGGACCGCTTCCTGAGCGCGCGGCGCGCGGCCGACCCGGCCGGTTTTCCCGATCTGTCGCTGGCCGTGGTGAAGCTGCTGGGCTCAGGCGAATACGCAACCGCGCCGGCAAGAACCGGGGGCGCGGCGTTAGACGGCGATGAGGTGGGTCACTTCGGGCTGGCCATCAACGACTATGCTCACTCCACGGCGCCTAATCGCCGCTTTCCGGATCTGGTGACGCAACGCCTGCTCAAGGCGGCGCTGGCCGGCGAGCCTCCGCCCTATTCAGCCGAACAGCTTGCCGAAATCGCCAAACATTGCACGCTGCAGGAAGACAACGCCAGCAAAGTCGAGCGCCAGGTGCTCAAGGCGGCAGGCGCGTACCTGCTGCAGGGGCGAATCGGTGACGTTTTCGACGCCATCGTGACTGGCGCGGCAGCCAAGGGCACGTTTGTGCGCATCAGCAGCCCTCTGCTGGAGGGGCGTCTGGTGCGGGGCTTTGAAGGGCTGGACGTGGGTGACACCCTGCATGTGCGGTTGGTGGCGGTAAACGCTGAAAAGAGCTTTATCGACTTCGAACGCGCCTGAGTGCCGTCAAGCGCCGCATCTCACCACGCACCAGCCTCGAGCAGCCAGGCATTGAAAGCCAGCATGGCCTGCGTCACCGGGCGTGACTTCAGCCGGGTCAGCCAGTAGCGGCCATTGCTCACCTCTTGCGCAAAGGGCCGTACCAGCCTGCCCTGCTGCAACTCCCGCGCAAACATGCGCACCGGCAGCAGGGCAATCCCCGCGCCCTGGGCCGCAGCTTCCGCCATGGTCAATGAAGAGTCGAACACCGCGCCGCGCAGCATGGGGCACGGACATCCCGCAGTCGCAAACCATTGCACCCATTCGTCCGCCCGGTAAGAGCGCAGCAGCACCTGGCCGGCCAGGTCAGCGGGCGACTGCAGTGCCGCGTCCAGGGCGGGTGTACACATGGGGGAAAGCGGCGCTGCGAGCAGGGCCTGCGCCTCAGTGCCGTGCCAGGCGCCGTCACCAAAACGGATGGCGTAGTCCAGGCCCTCACCGGCGATGTCAACTCGGTTGTTGTTGGTGAACAGGGAAATCAACAAAGGGATGGCGCAGCTGGAAATCGCGCAGCCGCGGGATCAGCCAGCCCACGGCAAACGTGCCCACCACGCCTACGGTCAGCGCCTCGCGGGCTCGCCCGTCGCCGAACTGGTCCAGCACCTGGACCATGCGCTCAAACGACTGGGCCAGCACGGGCAGCAGGGCCTGGCCCTCGTCGGTCAGGGTCAAGCCGCGCGGCAGCCGGCGAAACAACGGCACTTTGAGCCGCTCTTCCAGCTGCTTCACGTGCTGGCTGACTGCGGCCTGCGAAACGTTGAGCTCCAGCCCGGCACGGGTAAAACTGAGGTGACGGGCAGAAACCTCAAAGGCGCGCAAGGCATTCAACGGCAGGTGCATGGTGGGGGAATGTTCAGGCCGTAAGGCCAGGTTTTTCTTGGGTCTGAGCCCGATTATTACCGTTTGTGCTGCACGCTGTGCCAATGGATCATGAGGTCCCTTTCAACTACAACCCCAAGGAAAAATGCATAGACGTCACTTCATTCAATCAGCCGGTCTGGCCGCCACCGCACTTGTCGCCGGCGGGTGCGCCCAGACTCTTGGGGCAGCAACCAGCGCCCCGCAGGCCAGCCGCTTTCAGCAGACCTTGCAGCAAATAGAAGCCGCCAGCGGTGGCCGGCTGGGCGTGGCCATGCTGGACACCCAGTCTGGCGCCACCTACGCCTACAGGGGCGGGGAGCGCTTCCCGATGTGCAGCACCTTCAAGTTTCTGGCTGCGGCCCAGGTGCTGTCGCGGGTAGACCAGGGGCTGGAGCAACTGAGCCGACGCATCACCGTCCGTGCGTCTGACATCATTCAACACTCGCCTGCCACCAAGCCACGTGTGGGCGGCCTGCCGATGACACTGGCAGAGCTGTGCGAAGCCACGATTACCCTGAGCGACAATGCCGCTGCCAATCTGATGCTGAAGGAAATGGGCGGGCCACCAGGGCTGACTGCCTATATGCGCAGCCTGGGCGATGACATTACCCGGCTGGACCGGTTTGAGCCCGAGCTGAACGAATCCACGCCCGGCGACCCGCGCGACACCACCACGCCAGAGGCCATGCTGCAGAGTATGCAGAAAATCCTGCTGGGGACGGCGCTCACAGCCTCGTCACGCGCGCAGGTTACGCGCTGGCTGCTGGACAACAAAACCGGTGACCGCAAATTGCGCGCCCTGTTGCCTGCGGGCTGGCGCGTTGGCGACAAAACCGGTGGCGGCGACCACGGCAGCAACAACGACATCGGGATATTGTGGCCACCAGGCCGCGCGCCCATTCTGGTGGCGGCCTACCTGACGCAAACCAAAGCTGAGCTGCCGGTGCGCGATCGTGCCATCGCCGAGGTGGGCCAGCTGGTAGCGGCGCTGGTGACAACGGCGGGCTGAATGTAACGCCGTGTGAAGCCTCTTGCATTGATGGCGCTCAGCGCCATCTGCAAGGAGGCAGCCCGCCCGGGCCTGCGTTCATCCAGGGAGACTCTATGTTCAAACGCCTGACCCTGCTGTGGGTACTGCTTCGCGGTGATGCGCGGCAATTGTGGTTTGCGCTGCGCCATCCGCAGGCGCCGAACTGGCTCAAGTGGGGCACGGCCGCCATTGCGCTGTATTTGTTCTCTCCCATCGACCTGATTCCCGACATGCTGCCCTTTTTGGGCTTTGCAGACGACCTGGTACTGGTGCCGCTGGCGATCCGCGCGCTACTCAAGCGCCTTCCGCCCGAACTTGCTCAGGCAGGAGAAAAGCACCGCGCCGGCTGAGCGCTGGCGCGTCTTGGTGGGCTGGCTTCGTCCGAGGCAGATGAATCGAAAGCTCAGGGAGCACGTGTGGATACGCCCGCTTCGCTCGCTAGGCGTTGCTGCGCGGCGGTGAACAGGCGATTGCGGATCAGCTGCACGGCCTGTCCGCGGCGAGCGGTGTCCATGGATGCCGTGGATGTGATCGCCACCACAAGGTCCATCGGCGGATACACCCAGATGAACTGCCCACCGAAACCGCTGGCCATGAAGGTCGGGCGTGGCGCGCTGGACGGCACCACCCACCACATGTAGCCGTAAGGCATGGACACGGGCAGGCCGCCCGCATTTTGGGGCTGGGTTGCGGCCGACACAAAGGCTTGCGGAACGATCTGTTTGCCGCCCCAGATGCCGTTCTGCAGAAACAGCTGGCCGAGTTTGGCCATGTCCAGCGTGCGCAGGCCGAGCCCGCGTCGGTAAGAGGGTTCTGCAAGCATCAGGGGGGTCACCAGTTGCTGGCGAGCGTAGTCAGCCAGAGGCATGCCGGTGGCTCGTTCGAGTACGGCCGAGAGCACGGGAATCAATGCGTTGTCATAGGCGAACGCCGCGCCCGGTGCGCTGCGCAACGGCCGGGCCCAGGTTTCAGGTGGCCGTCCGGCTGGAGCAGTGCCGCCGGGGTCATTCACCTCGAAACCTGCGCTCATGGTGAGCAGGTGGCGCACCGTGATGGATGCCGCGCGCGGGTCACTGTTCAAGCTTGTCCATTCCGGCATCAGCGCCAGCACCGGCTGGTCCAGGCTGCCAATACGGCCCTGCCCCACAGCAATGCCCACCAGTGCCGAAAGCACACTTTTAGCGACGGAATGCACATCTCGCAGCGCGTCCGGGGCACCATCACGGTAGAACTCGAACGCTGTTCGCCCCCGCAACACCACCACCACGCTCTCGACGTCGCCCAGATGCTCATTGATGGCCGCAGCCACCCCTTTGAATGCGGCGGCATCGAGCGCCTGCTCAGCAGGCGACGACCCGCGCCACTCGACGCTGGGCTGCGCCTGGGCCAGCGACGCAAAGCCAAGCCACAGGCCGAACAAGTAAACGCGAGAAAGGCGCACCAGATACCCCCAAAGAGGAAGACGCGCAAAGTGTAGCGCCTCGAATCTGCCCAATGAGGCGGGATACCATGGTGGTTTCACAGAACAGCAAGGACCACGACGTGGCACACCTCTCCCCCATTCCCCTCGCCGACGTCAAGGAAGACGACATCCGCGAGCGATTCGAGCATTACAAACAGACCCGCGGCTTCACGCCCAACAGCATCATGACCATGGTGCGGCGGCCCAACATCGTGCGGGCCTTCATGGCGCTGAACCAGGCGGTGCTGTACGAAGGCACTGTGCCCGAAGAAACCAAGATGCTGGTCAGCCTGGCCAGCAGTTATGCGGCGGGCTGCCTGTACTGCCAGTCGCACATGACCAACCTGTCCAGCATCTACAAGGCGTCAGACGTGAAGATTGCCGCCTTGTGGGATTTTGAAAAGAGTTCGCTGTTTTCCGACGCCGAACGCGCGGCCATCAGCCTGGCGCTGAAGGCCGGCAAGGTGCCGAACGAAGCCTCACAGGCCGACTTTGACGAACTCAAGAAGCATTACAACGACGAGCAAATCGTCGAGATCGTGGCATCCATCGCGCTGTTTGGCTACCTGAACCGCTGGAACGACACCATGGCGACTACGCTGGAACCGCTGGCCGTTGAAGTGGCAGAGCGCGCGATTGGCGGCGTGGGCTGGGAGCCCGGCAAACACGGCTGACTCCTGGCTGCGGCAGGTTATCCTGCGGGCATGAGCATGGATTTCAAAGTCACAGAGCTGAACGGATTCACGTCTATACGGGTTGAGGGCGACCCGTCGCTGGATGAGTTCCTGCGTTTTGTCGAGGTGCTGGGCGAGCAGTCGCGTGGCTGGGCCAGCGCTTGTGCCCTGTGCGACCTGCGCGGCGTGCGTACGCTCAAGTCTTACGCCGAGCACTACGCCATTGGCCAAGCCGTCGGGCGGCACCTGGCGCATCTTCGCCGGGTGGCGTCTGTTGTGCCGCCCGACCGGATCACGCACACCAGCGAGAAAACTGCGCGGGGCGCGGGCGTGAACCTGATGGTCTTCACCAGCGAAGGCGCGGCGATCGAATGGCTTTGCAGCGGTGAATGACGCTTTTCCAAACCGCCCTTTTCCTGCTGTGCGTTGCATTCGCCACCTGTGCGCAGAGCCTGACCGGTTTTGCGTTTGCGCTGATCCTGCTGGGGCTGGCGGGGGTGCTGGAGCTGGCGCCGCTGGCGGACCTGGCGAATGTGGCGACCGTACTGGGCCTGGCGAATGCGCTGGTGGCCTTGCGCGGCCCGGGCCGCACCATGGACGGGCCAGCATTTCGCGACATCAGCCTGGGCGGGGTGGCCGGCATTTTGCTGGGGGTGCTATTGCTGGGCTGGCTCAGCGTCAACGTCACCCTGCTGTTGCGGGTGTTGCTGGGCATCACGGTGATGGCCTGCGCAGTGGTGGTGCTGATGGAAAAGGCGGTGCTGCGTGAGCGCTCGTCGGCGGGCAGTTTCCGGCTCTGGGGCGCGATCTCGGGCCTGCTGACCGGCTTGTTCGCCACCGGCGGGCCGCCGCTGGTGTATCACTTTTACCGCCAGCCGATGGCGCTGAAAACCGTGCGCGACACGCTGGTGGCCACCCTGGCCGCAAGCTCCCTGCTCCGGTTGCTCATGGTGGTCCCGGCCGGGCAATTCAGCACCAATGCGCTCAAGCTATGCCTGCTGGCCGCGCCGCTGGTGTTCGGCCTCAGCTGGTGGCTGGAGCGGCACCCGCCGGGCTGGTCGCGCCTGGCTGTGCTGCGTCTGGTTTGTGCCTTGCTGCTGCTGACAGGCGTGGGCTTGATTGCTCCGGCATTGCTGCGCGTGTTTCAGGCTTGACGTCACCCGCGTAAAAATTTCGCAAAAATCGACCTCAAACCCTTATGCATCAAGCACGAGAAGCTATCAAAGTCATAGCAAACCGGTTACCCACCGCTTGCTGCCGGGCGCCATTCCTGCCCGGGTGCGATGTAGCAAGGCCCTCTGCGGAGAATCCGCCATTGCTGCGGCGCCTGCCGGACTTTCTTCAGAGCACAGACAAACACGGGAGCACACGATGAACTACTGGCTAATGAAATCCGAGCCCGAAGAATGTTCCGTGGACGACGCGCTGGCGGCAAAAAATGCCACCGTGCCCTGGGTCGGTGTGCGCAACTACCAGGCGCGCAACTTTATGCGTGACGGCATGGGGGTCGGCGACGGCGTGCTGTTCTACCACTCCAGCTGTGCGGAGCCTGGCATCGTCGGCCTGGCGCAGGTGGATTCCACGGCCTACCCGGACCCAACCCAGTTCGATACGAAGTCGCCATACTACGATGCCAAGTCAAAGCCCGCCGAGCCGCGCTGGCTGCTGGTGGACGTGAAGGTGCTGAGGAAAACCCGTAACCTGAGCCTGCCCGAGCTGCGCACCCACTCGGCACTGGCAGACCTGATCATCCTGCGCAGAGGCAACCGGCTTTCCATCACGCCGGTGGACCCCGAACACTGGCGTGAAATCTCCAGGTTGCTCGTTCGGCCTGAGCCTGCCGCCGCTGCAACGCAACAGGCAGCCGGTAGGACAAAGTAGCGACTTGCGGCCCCGCCGCGAGAATATTTTCTGCGGCTTGGGCGCGCCGCTATCATGCGTGTATGTCAATGCCGCCACCTCAGTTTTCGGCGCAGGCTTCCACTGACCGCTTCCGTCTTCTGGTGGATGCGGTCCAGGACTACGGCATCTTCATGCTTGACCCCGACGGCGTGGTGGTGTCGTGGAACACGGGAGCCCAGCGCATTAAGCAATACCGGCCCGAAGAGATCCTCGGTCGCCACTTCTCGCTGTTTTACCCGCCTGAAGCTGTCGCCGCCGATTGGCCGACTGAAGAGCTGCGCCGCGCCGCCCGGGACGGGCGCTTTGAAGACGAAGGCTGGCGCCTGCGCAAGGACGGCAGCCGCTTCTGGGCCAGTGTGGTGATCACTGCGCTGCACGATGACAACGGCCAACTCACCGGCTACGGCAAGGTCACGCGCGACCTGAGCGAGCGCCGCCTGCACGAGGAAGCCCTGCGCGAGAGCGAGCAGCGCTTCCGGCTGCTGGTCGAAGGCGTGCGCGACTACGCAATTTTCATGCTGAGTCCCGAGGGCATTATCGAAAGCTGGAACAGCGGAGCGCAGCTCATCAAAGGTTTCAGCGCCGAGGAAACGATTGGCCGGCATTTCCGCATGCTTTACCGGCCGGAAGATCAGGAAGCCGGCCTGCCGGAAGCACAGCTCAAGTCCGCGCTTGCAGCGGGCCGCGCCGAAAAGGAAGGCTGGCGGGTGCGGCGAGATAGCTCGGTATTCTGGGCCAACGTGGTGATTGCGCCGGTGTACGACGCGGACCGGCAGTTGCGCGGCTTTGCCAAGGTGACGCGCGACATGACAGAAAGGCGGCGCTTGCATGAGCTGGAAAGCTCAAGCAAGCGCATGAGCGAGTTCCTGGCGATGCTGGCCCACGAGCTGCGCAACCCGCTGGCGCCGATACGCAATGCCGTCACCATCCTGCAGCTGGAGCCCTCGCCCAGCCCCATGGTGCGCAGTAGCCGCGACATGATTGACCGCCAGCTTTCACACATGACGCGCCTGGTGGACGACCTGCTTGACGTCGGCCGGCTGACCACCGGAAAGATACGCTTCAAGGCCGAGCAAGTCGCGTATGCACAGGTGGTGGCGCGTTCGGTCGAGGCGGTTCGGCCCCTGATGGACGCCCGCCGCCACCAGCTCACCGTGGACATGCCTGACGGCGGACTGCGGGTGCGGGGGGACGCGACCCGGCTGGCCCAGGTGCTGCAGAACCTGCTGACCAACGCAGCCAAATACACTGCCGAGGGCGGAGAGATCGAGCTGAAAGTCTGGCTGGACGGCAGCAACCTGCATACGTCGGTGCGTGACAACGGCGTCGGTCTGTCCACCCAGGCCCTGGTCCAGATTTTCGAGCTGTTCGCCCAGGGCGACGCACACACCGCAGCGCGGGAAAGCGGGTTGGGCATCGGCCTGACGCTGGCGCGTTCCCTGGTCGAGATGCATGGTGGCGTCCTGAACGCCAGCAGCCCGGGCCCGGGACAGGGCAGCACCTTCAGTTTTTTCCTGCCGAATGCAGCCAGCAAGGGCACGTCGGATACAGATGCCGCCCCTGCGGCACCGCTGGTCATGGTGGTGGATGACAACCGCGATGCCGCCAACAGCCTGGCGGAGATCCTGCGGCTCATGGAGTTGCAGGTCAAGGTGGCTTATGACGGACCGGGTGCCCTGGAAATGGCGCGGGAGTGCTTGCCCCGCCTCGTCGTGCTGGACATCGGTATGCCGGACATGAACGGTTATGAGGTTCTCGCCGCCCTGCGCGCGCTCCCCGGCGGCGGCAATGTGACAGCGGCCGCACTGACCGGTTTCGGCACTGACGAAGACAAGGGCCGCGCCATGGCCGCGGGCTTCGACGTTCACCTGACCAAGCCCCTGGACTTTGCTGCGCTGCAGAAATTCCTGCAGACAGCCGGCGTTGCCCGCTAAGCAGACTTTATGCAAAAACGGCCTGTAGCCCTCGTCTAGCATGCGCAAACAGCTATCAATTCAATAGCGCTTTGAAATCAGTCCAGCCGCATCGAGCCGCCACGTAACAGCCCAAGCCTGACCCGTGCCAAGCGCGGTTTCCTACAGTTTGGGGGCATGCCGGCGACCATACTGTCGGCACAACTGTTGAAAGCTCTCACATGCCCATGACTTCCCCCACCTTCCCCCGCGCCCCCCGCCTGCTGGCGATTTGCCTGTGCTGCGCCGCACTCGGCTTCACTGGCGCATCGGCGCTTGCCAAAACCGCCAAGTCCGGCGCCAAAACATCGGCCAGCGCCGGCTTCGACATGGACGCCTTCAACAATGCCAGCGACAGCCCGCTGCTCAAAACCGGCAGCAAGGGCCCGGCCGTGGTGCGCGCGCAAATCCTCCTCGACCGCGCCTGGTTTTCCTGCGGAGAGATCGACGGCCGTTATGCCGCCAACATGCAGCGCATGGTCAAGGCCTACCAGACGGCACGCAGTCTCAAAGTGACCGGGACGGTCACCCCGGAAACTTGGAAGGCGCTGCGGGAAGACAGCGCACCGCTGCTTGCCACCTACACCGTGACCGACAAGGACCTCGCCGGACCTTTTGAGAAAACACCAGCCGACATGGCTGAACGCGCAAAGATGAAGGCGATGGTGTTCGAGTCGGTGGACGAGGCGCTGGCCGAAAAATTCCACACCAGCATCGCTTACCTCAAGCAACTCAATGGCGGCCGCAAGATCGAAGCCGGCAAGGACATCGTGGTGCCCAATGTGAGCAGTGCGACAGCGCCGGCCAAGGCGACCTCGATTGAAATCGACAAATCCGAACGAGTTCTGTATGTGCTGGACGCCGAGAAGCGCCCGGTGGCGGCTTTTCCCATCAGCATAGGCAACGAGAAAAACGACCCCCTGCCCATCGGCATGTTGGCCATCAAGAACGAAGTGAAGAACCCCAGCTTCACCTACGACCCCAAGCTGCTCAAGAACGCGCCCAAAGATGCGAAAAAAATTGACATCGCACCGGGCCCGAACAATCCGGTGGGCAGCATCTGGCTGGGCCTGACCAAGCCGCACTGGGGTATTCACGGCACTTCCAAGCCCTCCAACGTCGGACACTCCGAGACCAATGGCTGCATCCACCTGACCAACTGGGATGCCGAGCGCCTCTCGACGCTGGCCAAAGCGGGGTTCAAGGTTGACATCAAGCTGTGACTGAAACCCGCCGTCACCGCCGCTGGCGCCAGGCCCTGATACTGGGCGCAGTGCTGGCCGTGGTCGCGGGAGTGGTGATCGGCACCTGGTTCCGTCCTGGCGCCACCACACAAACGCTGCCGGCACCGAGTTCACCGCCTCCAGTGGCCACAGCCCCGCCTGAAATTGCAGCGCCTGCCAAGACGGTTCCAACAGCCCCAGTCGCGGCGCCCGCCGAGCCTGCCCCCAACACCGATGCCACCCCTGCAGCGTTGGCGGTGCCACCCGACGCCTCCGACCTGTCCCGTCTGCGCGCACGCGATCTGACCATCCCGGTCCACGGCTTCAGCGCTTCCCAGCTCAGCGACAACTACACCCAGGGTCGCGCCGGCGGCGCTCTACATGAAGCACTGGACATCATGGCGCCGCGCGGCACACCGGTGCTGGCGATCGAGGACGGCCGCATCGCCAAGTTGTTCCTGAGCAAGGCCGGCGGCATCACGCTGTACCAGTTCGACCCCAGTGGCGAGTTCGCCTATTACTATGCGCACCTCGACGCTTATGCCGAGGGCATCGCTGAAGGCGGCACCTTGCGCAAGGGCCAGATCCTCGGCTACGTCGGCAGCAGCGGCAACGCCCTGGTAGCCGCACCCCACCTGCACTTTGCGATTTACAAACTGGGCCCCGAGAAGCAGTGGTGGCGTGGCACGCCACTTAACCCCTTCCTGGTCTGGCGCGACGCCAGGCCCTGAGCGAAGCGGCGGCCCTTCGCTGCGATGCTGGCCCACAGCCCTGGAGCTTCCAGCCAAAATAGCATGCAGCCCTTGTCCAGCAAGCGCAGCCAGCTATTGATTCCATAGCAAATTAACAGGCCCTGCAGCAGCCCGGGCGCACGAGCGGATGACACTGGCACGGCCTGCCGCATGAGGCCGGCAACAGGCAAATGGTGGCCTTGCGCGATGGCGGCTCTGACGAAGGTGTGTTGGGCCAGAGGCCGGCAGTACCACCCCAACTACTACGGCGTCTATTTCGCGACCCTGGGGGCAACAAACCGTATGTGGCCTGCCATGAAGCGCAGGCCTGAGGCGCGGCGCAACGCAACGCAGCCTCGTCAGCGCCGGTGCGTGACCACGGCAGCGACACTCACGAGAGCAGCTTTTTTTCTTGCGTCTCTTATTTCGGAGGCCATAAGCCCCAACAGTGCCACCAAAGATACGTCGGCCGGGTCACATGCCAAGCCCAGATGGCGCTCAAATGGCAAGGCATCGTCCAGTGGACGCACCACGGCGCGGCGCGCATGGGCCGCGTGCGACTCGGGCACGACCGCCAGACCGAGCCCGAGCTCCACCATATGCAACAGCAATTCTTCGCGGGCAGCACTCGCTCGCACCTCTAACGCAATACCCTGCTCCGCCAACTTGCGTATGAATGTTTGGTGTTGAGGGCAGTAGGGCCGCTCAATCAATGGCGCGCCCTGTAGGTCTGACAAGGCGAAGCGCTTTTTGAAACGCAACGGGTGCTGTTCCGGCACCAACATCACATAGGGTTCGCGCCACAGCGAGACGAACCGGTCTGCTGGACGCTTGCACTGCTCCGCAACCATGTGGAGACGCGCCTCCTCGGGGTTGCGGCTCAGGCGAATCACTGCGTGCGGCAAGTGCTGGGCCAGCTGGGTGAGCAAGGGCGCGGCCGTATGCACCAACACGTCGTCCTGCAAGTAAAGTCCTAGCAACTCTCGCGGTGCCTCTCGAAACTCTCGCAGCATGGCGTTGGACTGTGCCAGCAAACTACAGGCCCGTGGATAGAGTCGGTCGCCGGCAGGGGTCGGGGCCAAACCACTGCGGCTGCGCTCAAACAATACCGTCTTCAGCGCGCCCTCGAGGCCGCGAATCGCCATGCTGATGGAAGGCTGCGCTACAAAACATCGGCGTGCAGCAGCCGTGACCGATCGCTCCTCATAAGCGGCCACAAAGTAGCCCAGTGCGCGCAGATCAAACAGCATGACGGTAGGACATTAAATGGGGGTAATGGTGGTTACAGACTCGCGGAAGTAGTCCAATTGGCCATTTTCTGAGTGGCTCACGATCCACGTCAGACTTTCGACTTCGCGCGCTTGCACCGCATAGAAAAATCGCTGATGAAACTTTGTCAATACCCAGTCATTGCCCAAGGGCTGGCTGTGGGTGTGGAGTATTTGCGTGCCACGCGGAAAAACTTCTTGCGCTAGTCGTTGCAGCACCATCAACAACGCGGTCTTGTCCCGAGCGATCTGCCACGAGGTATCCGCTTCGTCACGGTAGTGATCAATACGAAAGTCCACATCATCGGCAATGTGGGTCAATAGCGCAGGTACGTCGCCTTTTTCGAAGGCTCCAAGTACTTGGTCGATTGGAAAAATGGCGAGCGAATTGGGTGTCATGAATAAGGCTCTAAGTGAATGAGGCTTTCACTGTATAAACCCATCATGCATTTGTAAAATATCTTATATATACATGCTACCAACAAAATAACTATGTACTTGGTCGTGCTTATCTACCTCACACCGTGCTTCTCAGCCGATGCCGGTCAAAGCCAAGCGGCCCACTCTGGTAGCACAGGGGAGACTCTACGACTACCGGGCAGACACATTGGAGCGCACCAGTACCGCTGAAACGGGAAGTTGCTGCCCGCGCGATACAGGGCACGCTGCGGCGTTGCAAATGCGCGCGATGCCTTAGGCAACGCTGTGCTTTGCGCCTTGCATCGCACCCCGTCTCACGCGCTAACATCCGACGGCGCCTGCGCCCATGACGGCGACGGTGAGGGGTGAAAAGCTCATGGCTGCATTGTAGAAAAGCCAGGAAGATCTTCAGGGCAGCCGCTAAACTGCCAGGGCTGCACTGCGCAGCGCCTGCCTGGAGTTGCCGAATGGTCAGCGTTTTGAAGCTTGTTGCTATCCTGATTTTTGGACTGCTGGTGATGCTGTGGGCCGCAGGGCAACTGGGGCTGCTGCGCGGCGGCGCGCCCACCACGCTGGGCGTGCGCGACGGCCGCCTGGCGCCGCCGTCCAACACACCCAACAGCGTGTCCAGCCAAGCCGGCTTTTACCCCGAACACCCGCAGCGAGCCTATGCCGACATCGCGCCGCTGGCCTATAGCGGCGATGCCCAAGCTGCCATGCGCCGACTCGGCACGGTGCTGGAGACCACCTCCGACTGTGTGCTGGTGACACGGGAGCCCGGCTACCTGTACGCCCAGTGCAGCACGCCACGCCTGAAGTTCACCGACGATCTGGAGTTTGCGCTGGACGCTGCGGGCGGCGTGATTCACCTGCGCTCGGCCAGCCGGCTCGGGCGCAAGGATTTTGGCGTGAACCGGGCGCGCATGGAAGCGCTGCGAGTGCGTTTTTCGCAAGACAATGGCGTGTAATTTGCTATCACTTTAATAGCTAGCTACGCTTGCCTGTAGGTGGCTGGCACCGGTTATTTCTCATAACTGCGGAGATTCCAGTTACCCAGGCGGCAGCGCCTCGCTCCGTCGGTGCCGCGAAAAGAAAGTCCACATCATCAGCGTCGCATCCGGTCCTTCGGGTGCGCTGAAACCGACACTGCCGTCGCCGCCGCTCCAGGCGTGACCCAGTTGTGCGATCTCGCAGGCCACCAGTTGCGGCTTTCGCCCCGCATACCAGGTCGCGCTTTCATAAGCGTGGCGCGGATGGCGGCCGGTGCTGCGGGCCGGCCAGTTGCGGAGCACGGCGTCCTCCCGTGTGATGAGCCCGGCATTGAGCAGAGTGAACTGCTCGGTCAGTTGCGCCATGTTGATGCGCCGCACCACCCTGTCACGCGCGCCGTGGATCAGGATGGCCGGCATGCCGGGGAAACCGGCTCCGGCGCTGACCAGGGACCGCACGCTTTCACGGTGCGTCTGACGGGAGCCGTGTTGCATCGCGCCATAGGCGCTCATGGCCGAGTCGGTGGTGCCAAACACCGGCGCTGAATGCATTCCGACGGCAGCCACCATCGCCGGGTAACGCAGCGCCAGGATGTTGGCCAGGCCTGCGCCGGCTGACAGGCCCGCCACATAGGTGCGGCGGGTGTCCAGCCCGTGCCGGGCCTGAACCTGCGTGATCATGTCGGCAATCAGCCGCACGTCGCCCCCGCCCTCCTGGGTCGAGCGTTGGTACCAGTGCCAGCAACGGTGTGCGTCGGCGGTGGCCGACTGCTGCGGGTACAGCACTGCAAAGCCTTTGCGCGCGGCCAGCTCGTTCATGCGGGTGGACAAGGCAAAGTCGGTCGCCATCTGCTGGCAGCCGTGCAGCATCACCACCAGCGGCAGCGGCGTATTGCCCGCATCTGGCGGCAGGTAGAGCCAGTACAACATGCGCCGCGCCGGCGCAAGCTGACCGGCAGCGGGCACCGAGAACCAGGACTTCTGCCAGCCGCCGGGCAGGTTGGCAAGCGCGCGCCCCGGTATCGGCGCGCTTGTGCGGATGGGGGTAGCAGGCCCGGCTTTGACCACTTGGGCCGAAGCCTTGCGCACGGCTGGCGCACGGGGCGTCCTGGGTACCAGGCTTTGCAGCAGCCTGCGGCCTTGCGCTTGCTGGGCCTTGCCCATGCGGCGCACACTTTTAAGCCAGAGGCTGCTCAGACTTCTGGCCATGGAATCCCGGCTTTTGCCAAATTAGTAAGCATGCATTCATTTTGCTGCATTGCAGCAATTGCGTCCATGCCAAGGTCTGCCGTTTGTGTGATTCTTCACGCCGCGTATCTGTCAGGACGCTGACGTGCCGCAAGTGGCCCCGCTGCCGCGCTTGGTACGATGACAACATCCGCACCGACAGCGGCCTTGTTTTTGAACACTTTTTCGTCACCTGCCCTGTTGCCATGCCCGACTTTCTGACCGCCGCCCTCTACAAGTTTGTGACCCTGCCCGATTTCGCCGCGCAGCAGGCGCCGCTGCAGGCCTTTTGCGAGGCGCAAGACGTGCGCGGCACGCTGTTGCTGGCCGAAGAAGGAATCAACGGCACGATTGCCGGGCCCGAGGCCGGCGTGCGCGCCGTGTTGGCGCATTTGCGTAGCGACCCGCGCCTGGCCAACCTGGCGCACAAGGAGTCGTGGTCGCACAAGCTGCCGTTTTACCGCATGAAAGTGCGCCTCAAACGCGAAATCGTCACCCTCGGTGTGCCCGGCATCAACCCCAACCAGATGGCCGGCCAGTATGTGAAGCCGCAGGACTGGAACGCACTGATTGCCGACCCGGAGGTGGTGGTGGTGGACACCCGCAACGCCTACGAAGTTGGCATTGGCACCTTTGAAGGTGCGGTCGATCCCCACACCAAAAGCTTTTCCGAGCTGCCGGCCTGGGTTGAAGCCCAGTCCGCGCCCGGCGGCCTGCTGGCTGAAAAAGGCGGCAAAAAACCCAAAGTGGCGATGTTCTGTACCGGCGGCATCCGCTGCGAAAAATCCACCGCCTTCATGCGCACACAAGGCTTTGAGGAGGTCTATCACTTAGAAGGCGGCATCCTGAAATATCTGGAAACCGTGCCCGAAACGGAGAGCCGCTGGAAAGGCGAATGTTTTGTATTCGACGAACGCGTATCGGTGGTGCATGGGCTGGCCACCGGCCACTACGACCTGTGCCGTGCCTGCCGCGACCCGATCAGCGAAGCCGACAAGGCATCAAAGCTGTACGTGCCCGGTGTCAGTTGCCCCAACTGCCACGACAGGAAAACCGAAGAACAAAAACGCGGCTTCATCGAGCGCCAGCGCCAGGTGGACTACGCCAACCGCCGCCGCCAGCCGCACATAGGTGCGAAGTTGACCTCCTCCAGCGCTCACACCGACGAAGACGGCGCCTGATGGGTGCCCTGCCCGCTCTTCCCGTCCTCTACTCGTTTCGCCGCTGCCCGTACGCCATGCGCGCGCGGCTGGCACTCGCCGTCAGCGGCCAGACGGTGGAATATCGCGAAGTCGTGCTTCGATCCAAGCCCGCCGAAATGCTGGCCGCCTCGCCCAAGGGCACGGTGCCGGTGCTGGTGCTGCCCGACGGAAAAGTGATTGATGAAAGCCTGGACATCATGCGCTGGACGCTGGCCCGCCATGACCCGGCGCAGTGGCTGTCACCGCCCCACGTGTCGTCTGAAGACATCAATGCGCTGATCGCTGCCAACGACGGCGACTTCAAGCAGCACCTGGACCGCTACAAATACCCGAACCGCTACCCGCAGGAATCAGAGGGCGATGCAGTCGGCTTTGCACTGAAGCATCGCAGCGATGCGGCAAGCTGGCTGGCGCAACTCGATGCACGGCTGGGCGCAGGCTGGCTGTTCGGCGCCCAGGTCAGCTTGGCCGACATGGCTATTCTTCCCTTTATCCGCCAGTTCGCGCACACAGATCCGGACTGGTTTGTCGCACAAGGGTGGCCGCGCCTGCAGCGATGGCTTGCGGCTTTTGAGGCCAGCGATTTGTTTAGGGGTGTGATGGTCAAGTACGCGGCCTGGCAGCCGGCTGCTGGCTCAGCAGCGACGGACTGAGGCTCATCGCAATTTCGGCATCAAATCGGCCTATAGCCCTTATTCCACGGGCGCTATTAGCTATCAAATATATAGCAACTGCCGCTCCAGGCTGGTGCTACATCTCCGGCGCAATCATCTCCGCATACGCATACAGCGCGCCCAGCACCTCTTCACCCCGCTCGTCCGCCGTCTCTGACAGCACGTCGAGCTGCGCCAGGAAGGCATCGACATTGCGGGCTCCGCCCTCGCCTTCAAGCAACCGCGCCGCGCGATGCGTTTCCCAGCGTTGGGCGTGTTCGGGCGACAGGGTGGCTTCGAAGTTGCGCGCGCGGTAGCGAAACACCAATTCCTCCAGCCGCTCGTCATCAAAGCCAATGCGGCTGTGCGCGAGTTCAGCTGGCGGCAGGGCGCGCAGCTTGTTGAGCCGGCGCCGGTCGTCGTTGTTGATGAAGCCGCCGTACAGGTCTTCATCCACGTCGGGAATGCCGTCTTTGGGACGTGCATACACCTCAGGCCAGAGGGCGCTCATGTCGGGCAGGCCGGCGGCTTTTTCAGCGTTGCGCAGGGCGGCTTCGATATCGACACCCCACTTCGCCGCCATGGCCTCGCTGAGCGTTGCCAGCTTGCGCACCACCATCGGAGACTTGTTCAGGTGCACCGACTTGATCGGCAGGCGCGCAACGCCTTCAGGCAGGTCGGCCGTTTTGCTGAACAGGCGCTGGCGCAAGGTGGCCACGTCGAGCAGCGGCAGCTCAGCGGGATCATGCGCCAGATCCCAGGCCAGCAGTTCGTTTTTGTTGGACGGGTGCATGGCCAGCGGCCACATCACGGCCATACAGCCTTTTTCGGGCGCGAACATGCCCGAGACGTGCAGGAAAGGCTGGGCCGTCTGCGGGCTCGTCGGCAGACCGAGCTCGGCGGCCACGCGGTCCTTCTTGTGCAGCGACAGGCAGAAGTCAAACAGCCGGGGCTGGGCCGTGCGGATCAGGCGGGCCAGCGCAATGGTGGCGCGCACGTCTGACAGCGCATCGTGCGCCGCCTCATGGACCAGGCCGTTGACGCGCGCCAGGTCCTCCAGTTTGAAGCTGGGGCGCAGAGCCCCGGCGTCGTCGGGCCGGCGTTCATCGGGTTTCATCGGCCATTCGATACCTTCAGGCCGAAGCGCATACGCCATGCGCACCACGTCGAGCAGGTCCCAACGGCCGCAGTCGTTCTGCCACTCGCGTGCATAGGGGTCCATCAGGTTGCGCCAGAACAGGTGGCGCGTGACCTCGTCGTCAAACCGGATGGTGTTGTAACCCACGCCTATGGTGCCGGGCTGGGCCAGCACGGCTTCAATGCGGGCGGCAAATTCATGCTCGGGCAGGCCACGCTCCAGGCACAGCTGGGGCGTGATGCCGGTGAGCAGGCAGGAGGTCGGATCGGGCAGGTAATCGCGCGCCGGCTGGCAGTAGATCATCAGCGGTTCGCCGATTTCGTTGAGTTCTGAGTCGGTGCGAACGCCGGCAAACTGCGCCGGCCGGTCCCGCCGCGTGTTCAGGCCAAAGGTTTCGTAGTCGTGCCAGAGAAAGGTGTGGGGTGCCATGTCGGGGTCACAGTAAGGGTGAAAACAGCCGCGCCGTGGCATCAAACAAGCGCATCAGGAAACGCTGCCGCCGATGCACAGGCACCGCAGCCGCATTGCGCAGGTCGACTTCGAACTGCGCGGCCAGCGGCTCGGCCAACACCGGGCCATACACCACCGCCATCACCTCGAAATTCAGGCGAAAGCTGCGGTTGTCGAAATTCGCGGTGCCGATCATCGCGCAGTTGTCATCGACCACCAGAGTTTTGGAATGCAGCATGCGGGCCTTGTACTCCCAGACCTTGACCCCGGCGGCAATCAGTTCGTCGTAATAGGAGCGGGCGGCCGCGCTGACGATCCGGCTGTCGCTGCGATGTGGCACCAGCAGGCGCACATCGACACCGCGCAGTGCCGCACTGGTCAGCGCCATCAGCGCAGGCTCACCCGGCACAAAATACGGTGTGGTCAGCCAGGCCCGGTGGCAGGAGGCATTGATGGCAGCGATATGCATGCGGTGGATGGCTTCTAGCGGATTGTCTGGCCCGCTGGTTACCACCTGGACCGGGATCTCGCCCGCTTCGTCGGCGGGCTGCAATTGCGGCAGCAGGCGCTTGAGGGATTTGTCGGTTTCTCGCAGGGACTCCCCGGTGGCGTAGGTCCAGTCTTCCAGGAAGGTGGTCTGCAGCCAGCGCACCGCGCTGCCTTCGAAGCGCAGGTGCACGTCGTGGTAGGCGTCGGGGCGTGTGCGCCGGTCCTCCTCGTCGGTTATGTTGACACCGCCGGTGAAGCCGGTGGCGCCGTCGCAAACAAGTATCTTGCGGTGCGTGCGGAAGTTGCTGACGGGGCGCAAGCGGCGGCCTATGCGCGTGTCGTGAAACAGCGCGACCTGTACGCCGGCCGCATGCAGTGGCGCCATGAAACCGCGTCCCAGCCGCTTGGAGCCCAGGGCATCGACCAGCAGGCGCACGGCGACGCCCTCCCCGGCTTTCTGCACCAGCAGGTCACGCAGCGCCGTGCCTATGCGGTCTGGCTCGAAAATGTAGTACTCGAGGTGGACATGGTGGCGCGCCTGGCGTATGGCCTCGAACATGCTGTCGAAAGTGGCGGCGCCGCCGGACAGCAGTTGCGCGGACGTGGCACTCGACACCGGCAGACCGCAGGCCGCCCGGCCCAGCGCGGCCATTTGCCGCAAGGCTGGCGGCGCACGCGCGATGTCGTCGTGCAACAGCGCCATGTCGGCATCGCCGCGATGCGCCGCCCGGCTGCGCAGGCGTTTGAGGCGCTGCTTTTTGAGCCGCTGCGGCCCGAGGAAGTAATAAACCACAAAGCCGGCGAAAGGCAGCAAGGCCATCGACAGGATCCAGCTCATGGTGGACACCGGCGCGCGCTTTTGCAGAACGATCCAGATCGACAGTATGGCGATGTAGGCGCTCCAGGCCAGGGACAGGCCGGTTTCCCATTCGTCGTTGAGTAACGGAATATTCAAGGTGGGCAGAACGTGTGAGAGGCTGGCCGAATCAGCCGTATCAAAGTTGAAAAGCAGGGCCGAAAAGAAAAGACCGTCAGCGTGATGCTAACGGCCTTTTCACTGCGGCTAGGTCAACCGCCCGCTTCAGCTGGTTTCAGCCTGTTCCGCCTCGGGCCTGGCTCTGCCTTCCTTTTTGGCCAGCGGCTGGATGTCGAGTTCGACTTCTCCGCTCTCGCCCCCTTTTTCGTCGGTCGTGACTTTCATGTCCACCGTCAGGCGGCCGCCGTCGATCAGGCGTCCGAACAGCAACTCGTCGGCCAGCGCGCGGCGAATGGTGTCCTGGATCAGGCGCTGCATCGGTCGTGCACCCATCAGCGGATCGAAGCCCTTCTTGCCAAGGTACTTGCGCAAGGTGTCGGTGAAAGTCACGTCTACTTTCTTCTCGGCCAGTTGCGTCTCAAGCTGCAGCAGGAATTTGTCGACCACGCGCAGGATGACGGTTTCATCCAGCGCCTTGAAGCTGACCGTCGCATCCAGGCGGTTGCGGAACTCGGGCGTGAACAGGCGCTTGATGTCGGCCATCTCGTCGCCCGCTTCGCGCGGGTTCGTGAAGCCGATGGTCGCCTTGTTCATGGTCTCGGCGCCAGCGTTGGTCGTCATGACGATGATCACGTTGCGGAAATCGGCCTTGCGCCCGTTGTTGTCCGTCAAGGTGCCGTGGTCCATGACCTGCAGCAGCACATTGAAGATGTCCGGATGCGCTTTTTCGATCTCGTCGAGCAACAGCACGCAGTGCGGCTTCTTGGTAACGGCTTCGGTCAGCAGGCCGCCCTGGTCAAAACCGACGTAGCCCGGGGGCGCGCCAATCAGCCGGCTCACGGCATGGCGCTCCATATACTCGGACATGTCAAAGCGGATCAGCTCGATGCCCATGATGTAGGCCAGCTGTTTGGCCGCTTCGGTCTTGCCCACGCCCGTGGGGCCGGAGAACAGGAAGGAGCCAATCGGCTTGTCGTCCTTGCCCAGGCCGGAACGCGCCATCTTGACTGCAGAGGCCAGCACATCAAGCGCCTTGTCCTGGCCGAACACCACGCTTTTCAGGTCGCGTTCCAGCGTCTTGAGCTTGCCGCGGTCATCGTTGGACACATTGGCGGGCGGAATGCGCGCGATCTTGGCAACAATCTCCTCGACCTCGGCTTTGGTGATGATTTTTTTGCGCTTGCTGGCCGGCAAAATGCGCTGCGCTGCACCAGCCTCGTCAATCACGTCAATCGCCTTGTCGGGCAAATGGCGGTCGTTGATGTATTTGGCGCTGAGCTCCGCCGCAGCTTGCAAGGCTGCCACGGCGTACTTGACACTGTGATGCTCTTCAAAACGCGATTTGAGGCCCTTGAGGATGTCCACCGTCTCCTGCACTGTGGGCTCAACCACGTCGACCTTCTGGAAGCGGCGTGACAGGGCCGCATCTTTTTCGAAGATGCCGCGGTACTCGGTGAAGGTTGTTGCGCCTATGCACTTGAGCTGGCCCGAACTGAGCGCGGGCTTGAGCAGGTTGGACGCATCGAGCGTGCCGCCCGAGGCCGCACCGGCGCCGATCAGTGTGTGGATCTCGTCAATGAACAAGATGCCGTTGGGCTTGTCCTTCAGCGCTTTCAGCACGCCCTTGAGGCGCTGCTCGAAGTCGCCGCGGTACTTGGTGCCGGCCAGCAACGCGCCCATGTCCAGTGAATAGACCTGGGCTTCGGCCAGGATTTCCGGCACGTCCTTTTGCGTGATGCGCCAGGCCAGGCCCTCGGCAATCGCGGTTTTGCCCACGCCGGCTTCACCGACCAGCAGGGGGTTGTTCTTGCGACGGCGGCACAGAATCTGGATCACGCGCTCGACCTCATAGTGGCGGCCGATCAGCGGATCGATCTTGCCGTCCTTGGCGAGCTGGTTGAGGTTTTGCGTGTACTGCTCAAGCGGCGAGGCTTTTTCGTTCTTCTCGCCGCCCTCTTCATTCTCGGCCGCGCTCTCGCCTGCCTTGGTCGGCTCGGGCGGGTCGCTCTTCTTGATGCCGTGCGCGATGAAGTTCACGACATCCAGGCGTGTGACGCCCTGCTGGTGCAGGTAATACACAGCATGCGAGTCCTTTTCACCAAAAATGGCGACCAGCGCATTGGCGCCGGTGACTTCCTTCTTGCCATTGCCGGTGGATTGCACATGCATGATGGCGCGCTGGATTACCCGCTGGAAACCCAGTGTGGGCTGCGTGTCCACGTCGTCGCTGCCGGCAACCTGGGGCGTGTTGTCCTTGATGAAATTGGCCAGCGCCTTGCGCAGGTCATCGATATTGGCGGAGCAGGCGCGCAACACCTCGGCGGCGCTGGGATTGTCGAGCAGTGCCAGCAGCAGGTGTTCCACGGTGATGAATTCGTGGCGTTGCTGCCTGGCTTCGACAAAGGCCATGTGCAAGCTGACTTCTAGTTCCTGGGCAATCATTGCGTTTCCTTTCGGCTTGCTGCTGTGGTGACTTTGTATCTCTTGATGTCGATATGGGCCGTTTTTGCCATTATTCAATGGGCTCGCAGACACACTGCAGCGGATGGCCATTTTTTCGGGCGGCTTCGGTGACCTGGTCCACCTTGGTGGAGGCGACATCCTTGGAGAACACGCCGCACACGCCTTTGCCGTCCAGATGAATCTTCAGCATGATCTGTGTGGCGGTTTCACGATCTTTGTTGAAGAATTCCTGGATGACCTCAACCACAAACTCCATCGGCGTGTAGTCGTCGTTCAGCAGCACGACCTGGAACATCTGCGGCGGCTTGGTCTTCTGCGGTCGCCGCTCCAGAACGACCGAATCCCCACCACTGGCGCCGTCCGGCTTGATCACAGGGGCCTTGGGCGGTGCGGGGGGCTTGGGGGGTTGGGTTGCCATGAAATCATTCTAGCGAGCGAAATTGCTCATTGCGATGCACAGGGAAATTGGTGGCGTGAACGCGACATTCAAGACAAGCTGTGACTTTTGCCCGAGCCATGAAAAAAACCGCTCCGGCCTGCGCCTGGAGCGGTTTTGCGGTGACCCCGCCGGGTTTGAATCAACCGGGTTGACTCGATCATTATATGTTTGAGGGCCTGCAACCCGCATGGATGCTGCGTTGCACCTTGGAGATTCGTTTATATGGCTCCAAATATGGCTCCATATTGACTTTCATACCATTCACGAACTGATGTGCGGGACGCGTTCTTGCACCAGTACCTTTTCGTCCACCGGCGGGATCGCCGTGGCGCAGACATTTGCCGCGAAAGAGATGTCCGCCGCTGCGGACGAATGTCTTCAGGACGCTAAGGAATCTCTGCAAAACTCAGCCAACCGGTGAGTTCTGAGAAGCGTTATATGTCGATGAAACAAATCAGCCTTGCTGCCAGCGGATACGAGCTTGTCACCAAGAGGACGCGCAA
>NZ_JACDDD010000059.1 GCF_013817205.1 Polaromonas sp. | reverse complement strand
GGGGGCTGAAGACCAATTTGATGCATAAATCATGAACCAGCTGGCCCCTTACGCCTCTGATGCGGCCGGTTCCCGCGGTCGCCGCCATCCTGAACCGGCTGCGCCCACGCGCTCAGCCTTCCAGCGCGACCGTGACCGCATCGTGCATTCCACGGCTTTTCGCCGGCTGGTCTACAAAACCCAGGTGTTCCTGAACCACGAGGGTGACTTGTTTCGTACCCGGTTGACGCATTCGCTGGAAGTCGCCCAACTGGGGCGCTCCATCGCGCGCACCTTGCGCCTCAACGAAGACCTGGTCGAAGCGATTGCACTGGCGCATGACCTGGGCCATACGCCATTCGGCCATGCCGGACAGGATGCACTGAACACGTGCCTGAAAGGCCATGACCCCGACAGCGCTGGTTTTGAGCACAATCTGCAAAGCCTGCGCGTGGTGGACGGGCTGGAAGAGCGTTATCCTGACTACAACGGGCTGAACCTGTCGTTCGAAACCCGTGAAGGCATCCTCAAGCACTGCTCGCGTCGCAACGCCAGGCGCATCGAGGCGCGCGAACCCGGCGGCGTGGCATCTCGCTTTCTGGCGGCGGCCGAGGGACAGCCGGTGCAGCAGCCGGGCCTGGAAGCCCAGCTCGCCAACCTGGCCGACGAAATTGCCTATAACGCGCATGACATCGACGACGGCGTGCGCTCCGGCTTGCTGAGCCTGGACCAGCTGGACCAGGTGGAACTGTTCGCGCAGTACAGCCGCGAAACGCTGCAGCAATATCCCGGGCTTCAGGGGCGCCGACTCCTTTTCGAAACCATACGCCGCATGCTCAGCGCCCAGGTCTACGACGTGATGGACGCCACCCGTGCATCGCTGGTAGCTGCCGGTGTAGACAGCGTGCACGCGGTGCGGTCAAGCCCGGCCCTGGTGCGCTTCAGCCCGGATATGGCCGCGAAGTCCTCATCCCTCAAGCGCTTCCTGCTGCAAAACCTGTATCGCCATCCGCAGGTGGTGGAGACCACACAAACCGCGCAGCAGGTGGTGCGCGAGCTGTTTGCCGCTTATATGACGGACCCGGCCGAAATGCCGCAGGCCCACACCGAGCGTTTCGACCAGCGTGAAGGCCGCCTGCTGGCGAGCGGCGCGCCTGCGAAGCCCGAGCGCGTGGTGGCCGACTACATTGCCGGCATGACCGACCGTTTTGCCGGCCGGGAACATGAACGCCTGATCGGTCGCCAGGCCTTTCCCGTCAGAAGCTGATGCGACCCGCCGCTTGTGTGATTGCCGCCGGGGTGGTCGCGGCGCTGCATGTCGTCAAGTTGCCGCCAGCGCTGCCGGTGTTGCAGCAGGTCATGGGTGTGTCGCTGCTGCAGGCCGGCTTCCTGCTGTCGCTCGTACAGCTCGCGGGCATGGTGCTGGGCCTGCCGGCAGGCTTGCTGATCCAGCGCTGGGGCCCACGGCGCAGCATGCTGAGCGGCCTGCTATTGCTGGCAGTGGCCAGCGCCATGGGGGGCGCTGCGCAAACCACGACCGGTTTGCTCTGGTCTCGCGCGCTGGAGGGTCTGGGTTTTCTGTGTGTGGTGCTGCCTGCCCCCGGTCTTCTGCGTGTCCTGGTGACGCCCAATCACCTGAGTCGGGTGCTCGGCGGCTGGGGCGCCTACATGCCGATCGGTGCCGCGCTGGCCCTGCTGGCGGGTCCTGCGGTGATGGCACCGGCCGATGCGCAGTGGGGTTGGCGATGGTGGTGGTGGTGTCTGTCAGCAGCGGCCGCGCTGAGCGCACTGCTGATATTTGTGCGGGTGCCGGCCGACATGCCAGCATGTGGTGGGGGTTCGGCGGACCCGCAAGGGGCTGCGACAGCTTCTTCCTGGCGCCGTCTTCTCAAACTCACCCTGCGCTCACCCGGTGCCTGGGCGGTGGCCTTGAGTTTTGCCATGTACTCGGGCCAGTGGATGGCCGTGGTCGGCTTTCTTCCCTCGATTTACGTCCAAGCTGGGGTCGCCGCCGCCGCCACCGCCTGGCTCACGGCGCTGGCTGCCGGCGTCAACATCATTGGCAACCTGGCCGCAGGCCGACTGTTGCACCGAGGCATGGCGCCGGTCGTTTTGCTGGTAGCTGGATTTGTGGCCATGTCGCTAGGCACGCTGGTTGCTTTCGGTGTGGAGGGCAACCCGCGCCTGCAATACCTCGCCGTCCTCATCTTTTCCATGTTTGGCGGCCTGATTCCCGGAACGCTGTTCAGTCTTGCGGTCCAGCTGGCGCCCGGTCCGCAAGCGGTACCGACTACCGTCGGCTGGGTGCAGCAGTGGTCTGCGCTGGGACAGTTCTTCGGTCCACCGCTGGTGGCAGGGGTGGCGGCCCATGCCGGCCACTGGCAATGGACCTGGATGGTGACCTGGTCCTGTTCCATCGCCGGGCTGCTGTTGGCCTGGCGTATCCGGCGGCTGCTCAGACGTTCCTGATACCCGCTATGGGCTGACGGTTTGCTGCGGGGGCTGCATAGCCTTATGATGTGTTGGCATCCGGCGAGGCTCTTTTCAAAGGGCGAAACAGGTAACCTTCTGTGATTGTTCATTTGCTTACATAAACTGGTTTGTCGTGGGATGCGGCATCCATCTTGCGTAAGTGGCGGTAACTTACAAAGGGGTTGTATGAAAATCCATCGTCGCGCACTTTTAGCGAGCGCCCTGTCGGCGGGCGCAGTGGTCTGGAGTCCCGCCATCTGGCCCCAAGCGGCCCGGGGCGCCCGCAAAATTGTGATTGGGCAATCGGTGCCACTGACGGGGGCGGCAGACCAGATCGGCCTGGCCTACCTCAACGGTGCCAAGCTCTATTTTGATGAGATCAATGCCAAAAATGGTGCAGCCGGTTACAAAATCGAGGTTAAAGCGCTCGACGACGGCTATAACCCCGCCAAGGCTGCGGCGAATGCCAAACAGTTGATTGACGAGGATGTGGATGCCTTGTTTGGCTTCGTTGGCACTGCCAGTTGCGATGCAGCGTTTGCTGTAGCCAAACCTGGCAACACGCTGTTTTTTGCACCGTTTGCGGCATCGGACAGCCTGCGAGAAGCGTCCTTGAGCAATGCGTTTCATATTCGTCCGGCGCTGGCCGATGAAGCCTACAAAATGGTGCGCCATTGCGCGACCTTGAATCAGAACCGTATCGCCGTGTTTGCCGAGGACGATGCCATGGGCCGCGCGGGGCTGGCCGCCGTCAATCAGGCGCTGATTGACCTGAAACTGCCGCCGCTGGTTGCCAGCGCTATCTCACCCGTCAACAGCGACAAGGTCGATGTCGCTGTGGCCGCCCTGTCCAAGGCCAAACCCCAAGCCATTATTCAGGTTAGTTTGTTCAATACCTCGGCCGCCTTCATTCGGGCCATGCGCAAAACCGGCTTTGCAGGACAGTTTCTGAACTTTTCCGTGGTCGGCATCGATCCGCTGTTCACGGCGCTCGGCAAGGAAATCGGCGGCGTGGTTATCTCCCAGGTGGTGCCGTCACCGCGCAGCGTCGGTACACCCATCATCAAGGAGTACCTGGACGTCCTCAACCGGACTGACCAGAACCCGAGTTATGAAAGTGTGGAGGGCTATATTGCCGCCCGCACCTTTGCCGAGGGCGTGCGGCGCAGTGCCACTGGATCTGGAAAGCCCGACAGGGCGGGACTCCAAAAGGCCTTCGAGTCAATTACCGATTACGACGTAGGCAGCTTTCGCGTTAATCTGCGGGCCAAAAAATACGAATCTGTGCGCCTGATCGATCTGGTCACCATCACACCCGACGGCAAGGTGGTGCGTTAGGTCTGGCCCCGGTAGCGGAGTGACAGATCCGATTTATGATGCGCTGCCCCACAGTGCATCCTCACCATGGCCCGTCTCCCCCGTCTCAGTCTTCCGGGTTACCCACAGCACATCATCCAGCGCGGTAACAACCGACAATCCATAGCTGCCTGCACGGCAGACTATCAGACCTTGCTGGCCCTGATCGACGAAAGCGCCAGGAAATTCTCCGTGGCGATTCATGCCTACGTGTTGATGGACAACCAATTCCATCTACTGGTAACGCCAGAAACGGCTGAGGGCGTGCCGCAGTTGATGCAAGCGACGGGTCGGCGTTATGTCCGTTACTTCAACGACAGCCAGGGCAGAAGCGGCACGCTTTGGGAAGGGCGCTACCGGTCCACCGTTATCCAAGCGGAGCGCTACCTGCTGGCCTGCATGGCATATTTGGACCTCAATCCGGTGCACCATGGCTTGGTGCCCCAGGCGCGTGACTATCCCTGGTCCAGCCATGGCCACTACGCTGGCTTGCGGGTCGACAGGCTGGTCACGCCGCATCCCCGGTATTGGTCGCTGGGGAATACCCCTTTTTCGCGCGAAGCCGCCTACGAACAAATAGTGAAGGACGGCGTGCCGCCTGATCAGCAACTTGCGCTCACACAATCTGCGCTCAGTGGCTGGGCTCTGGGCGATGCCGCATTTGTTGCTGATTTGCAGACGCGGACACAGCGCCGGGTCAGCAAAGTCGCCGCCGGCCGGCCGCCGAGGAAGCCACCCGCATCTTGAGTTTCAGTCTATTTGTCCGACTTAATATGTCCCTAATTAAAAGTTCATCATCAGGGTGAATAGAAAATTGGGATCTGACCCCTTTTAATTGGCTTGGCATTGTTGTTGCACTGCACTATGCTCTGTTTCCCCGCGACATATCAAGAACCCAGGAAGACAGGCTAGGCGCGCATTGTTGCCGCCGTGCTGTCGTCCTATTGACCAGGAGTGCGCCATGACCACGGCTGCTGAAATCAGGCATTTTCAAGACAACGGTCTTTACACGCCGGCTAACGAGCACGATGCCTGTGGTGTCGGTTTTGTGGCACATATCAAGGGCCAAAAGAGCCACGCAATTGTCCTGCAGGGGCTGAAAATTCTTGAAAACCTGGATCACCGGGGTGCGGTCGGTGCAGACAAGTTGATGGGCGACGGTGCGGGCATCCTGATCCAACTGCCCGATGCGCTGTACCGCGAAGAGATGACCAAACAAGGTGTCATGCTGCCACCGCCCGGTGAGTACGGCGTGGGCATGGTGTTTTTGCCGAAAGAGCATGCGTCCCGCCTGGCCTGCGAGCAGGCGCTGGAGCGTGCGGTGCGTCTGGAGGGCCAGGTGCTGCTGGGCTGGCGCGACGTACCGGTCAACCGCGACATGCCGATGTCGCCCACGGTGCGCAAGAAAGAACCCATCCTGCGCCAAATATTCATCGGACGCGGCAATGACGTCATCGTCCAGGATGCGCTGGAACGCAAGCTCTACGTGATCCGCAAAACTGCCAGCGCAGCCATCCAGCGCTTAAAGCTCACGCACAGCAAGGAATATTACGTTCCCAGCATGTCCAGCCGCACTGTGGTCTACAAGGGACTGCTGCTGGCTGACCAGGTCGGCACCTATTACATGGACCTGACTGACCCGCGCTGCGTGTCGGCTCTGGCCCTGGTGCACCAGCGCTTTTCGACCAACACTTTCCCTGAGTGGCCGCTGGCCCATCCTTACCGCTATGTCGCCCACAACGGCGAGATCAACACCGTCAAGGGCAACTACAACTGGATGAAAGCGCGCGAAGGCGTGATGTCCTCCCCGGTGCTGGGCGCCGATCTGCAAAAGCTCTACCCGATCAGTTTTGCCGACCAGTCCGACACCGCGACCTTCGACAACTGCCTCGAGTTGCTGACCATGGCTGGTTACCCGATCAGCCAGGCCGTGATGATGATGATTCCCGAGCCCTGGGAGCAGCACACCACCATGGACGAGCGCCGCAAGGCCTTCTATGAATACCATGCCGCGATGCTCGAGCCGTGGGACGGCCCGGCTTCCATCGTGTTCACCGACGGTCGCCAGATCGGTGCCACGCTGGATCGCAACGGCCTGCGCCCATCTCGTTATTGCGTGACGGATGACGATCTGGTCATCATGGCCTCGGAGTCGGGTGTGTTGCCGATTCCCGAAAACAAGATCGTGCGCAAGTGGCGCCTGCAGCCCGGCAAGATGTTCCTGATCGACCTGGAACAGGGCCGCATGGTCGATGACGAAGAGATCAAGGCCACGTTGGCGCACACCAAGCCCTACAAGCAGTGGATTGAAAACCTGCGCATCCGCCTTGATGATGTGCAGGCCACCAACGTTCCTGCACCCACGGACGGAACGAAAATGGGCAGTGACGAAGCCAGCGCCACCTCGGCATCGAGCTCCGGCCTGACCGAGTCGCACTCGCTGCTGGACCGCCAGCAGGCCTTTGGCTACACCCAGGAAGACATCAAGTTTCTGATGTCGCCCATGGCCGTCAATGGCGAAGAGGGCACGGGCTCCATGGGCAACGACAGCCCGCTGGCCGTGTTGTCCAACAAGAACAAGCCGCTTTACAACTACTTCAAGCAGCTGTTCGCCCAGGTCACCAACCCGCCGATCGACCCGATCCGAGAAGCCATCGTGATGTCGCTGGTGTCTTTCATCGGGCCCAAGCCCAACCTGCTGGACATCAACCAGGTGAACCCGCCGATGCGGCTGGAGGTCAGCCAGCCAGTGCTCAATGTGGCGGACATGCGCAAGCTGCGAGACATCGAGACCTCCACCCAGGGCAAGTTCCGCAGCTACACGCTGGACATCACCTACCCGCTGAGCTGGGGCCGCGAAGGCGTGGAAGCCAAACTGGCTTCCTTGTGCGCGGAAGCAGTTGATGCGATCAAAAGCGGCAAGAACATCCTGATCATCAGCGACCGCGGCATCAGCCCGGTGCAGGTGGCCATCCCCGCGCTGCTGGCGCTGTCGGCCGTGCACCAGCACCTCGTCAAGGAAGGCCTGCGCACCACCGCCGGCCTTGTGGTGGAGACCGGCTCGGCCCGCGAGGTGCATCACTTTGCCGTGCTTGCTGGTTATGGCGCTGAAGCGGTTCATCCCTACCTGGCGATGGAAACCCTGGCGGAGCTGTCGAAGGAGCTGCCGGGCGAGCTGAGCACTGACAAGGCGATCTACAACTACGTCAAGGCCATCGGCAAGGGCCTGTCCAAGATCATGTCCAAGATGGGCGTGTCAACGTACATGAGCTACTGCGGCGCGCAACTGTTCGAGGCCATCGGCCTGAATCGCGTGACCATCGAGAAATTTTTCACCGGCACTGCGAGCCAGGTCGAAGGCATGGGCGTGTTCGAGATCGCCGAAGAAGCGCTGCGCATGCACAAGGCCGCCTTCGGCAACGATCCGGTGCTCACCAACATGCTGGATGCCGGCGGTGAATACGCCTGGCGGGTGCGTGGTGAAGACCACATGTGGACGCCTGATGCGATTGCCAAGCTGCAGCATTCCACGCGGTCGAACAACTGGAACACCTACAAGGAATATGCCCAGCTGATCAACGAGCAAAATCGTCGCCACATGACCCTGCGCGGCCTGTTCGAGTTCCGCATTGATCCCGCCAAAGCCATCCCGATTGACGAGGTTGAACCGGCCAAAGAGATCGTCAAGCGTTTTGCGACCGGTGCGATGTCGCTGGGTTCCATCAGTACCGAGGCGCACGCCACGCTGGCTGTGGCCATGAACCGCATTGGCGGCAAGAGCAACACCGGCGAGGGCGGCGAAGACCCGAGGCGTTACCGGCAGGAGCTCAAGGGCATCCCGATCAAGCAGGGCGAAAGCCTGAAAAGCGTGATCGGCGAAGGTGCGGTTGAGGTCGACCTGCCACTGCAGGACGGCGACTCGTTGCGTTCGCGCATAAAGCAGGTAGCCTCCGGCCGGTTCGGGGTGACAGCCGAGTACCTGGTGTCAGCCGACCAGATCCAGATCAAGATGGCGCAGGGCGCCAAGCCCGGCGAGGGCGGCCAGCTGCCCGGCGGCAAGGTCAGCGAGTACATCGGCCAGTTGCGCTACTCGGTGCCTGGCGTGGGGCTGATCTCTCCGCCGCCGCACCATGACATCTATTCCATCGAAGATCTGGCGCAGTTGATCCACGACCTGAAAAACGTGAACCCGCGCGCCAGCATCAGCGTCAAGCTGGTCAGCGAAGTCGGCGTCGGCACGATTGCCGCTGGTGTTGCGAAGGCCAAGTCCGACCACGTGGTGATCGCCGGCCACGACGGCGGCACCGGTGCGTCGCCCTGGTCTTCCATCAAACATGCGGGCTCGCCATGGGAAATCGGTCTCGCTGAAACCCAGCAAACCCTGGTGCTCAACCGCCTGCGCGGCCGTATCCGGGTGCAGGCCGACGGGCAGATGAAAACTGGCCGTGACGTTGTGATCGGCGCGCTGCTGGGCGCAGACGAATTCGGCTTCGCGACCGCGCCGCTGGTGGTTGAAGGTTGCATCATGATGCGCAAATGCCATCTCAACACCTGTCCGGTGGGCGTGGCCACGCAGGATCCGGTGCTGCGCCAGAAATTCAGCGGCAAGCCCGAACATGTCGTCAACTACTTCTTCTTTGTCGCCGAAGAGGCGCGCCAGCTGATGGCGCAACTGGGCATACGTACCTTCGACGAACTGATCGGCCGCGTCGACCTGCTCGACACGCAGAAAGGCATTGAACACTGGAAGGCTGGCGGACTGGATTTCTCGCGCCTGTTCTACCAGCCCAATGTACCAGCCGATGTGCCGCGCCTGCATGTGATGGAGCAGGACCACGCGCTGGAAAAAGCGCTCGATGTTCGCCTGATCGAAAAGTCGAAAGCAGCACTGGAAAAGGGCGAAAAAGTCCAGTTCATCGAAGTGGCCCGCAACGTCAACCGCACCGTCGGTGCCATGCTGTCGGGCGAGCTGACGCGGCGCCACCCCGAGGGGCTACCGGACGATACGCTGCGTATCCAGCTCGAGGGAACTGGCGGCCAGTCCTTTGGCGCCTTCCTGGCCAAGGGCATCACCATGTACCTGATTGGCGATGCGAACGACTACACCGGCAAGGGCCTGTCGGGTGGCCGCATTGTGGTGCGCCCGAGCATTGACTTCCGGGGCGACGCGGTCAAGAACACCATCGTCGGCAACACCGTGCTTTATGGCGCGACCACTGGCGAGGCCTTCTTCAGCGGCGTGGCCGGTGAACGTTTTGCGGTACGTCTGTCGGGTGCCACGGCGGTCGTCGAGGGAACCGGCGACCACGGCTGCGAATACATGACCGGTGGCACGGTCGCGGTGCTGGGCAAAACCGGGCGCAACTTTGCGGCCGGCATGAGCGGCGGCGTGGCTTATGTGTACGACGAGGACGGCCAGTTTGCCAAGCGCTGCAACACCGCCATGGTGTCGCTGGAAAAAGTCCAGCCCGCTGCCCAGCAGGAAGCCGGTGGTGAGCAGGGCCTCTGGCACGGCGGCCTGACCGATGAAGCCCAGCTGCGCAAGCTGCTGGAAGACCACAACCGCTGGACCGGCAGCAAGCGCGCCCGTGAACTGCTGGACAACTGGGCCGAGGCCAGAGGCAAGTTCATCAAGGTGTTCCCGCTGGAATACAAACGCGCGCTGGGCGAAATGGCGGCCAAAAAAGCCGCCGCTGTGCCCGCCAAACCTGCTGGCAAGCCGGCGGCCAAAGCCGCAAAGACCGCAGCCTGAACAAGAAGTATCTGGAGTAGCACATGGGAAAAGTCACCGGTTTCATGGAATACGAACGCATCGAGGAGGGCTACAAGCCGGTTCCCGAGCGCCTGAAAAACTACAAGGAGTTCGTGATTGGCCTGGACGATGCGCAGGCCAACAAGCAGGCCGCACGCTGCATGGACTGCGGCACGCCGTTCTGCAACAGCGGTTGCCCGGTCAACAATATCATTCCGGACTTCAACGACATGGTGTTCCGCGCCGACTGGAAAAGCGCCATCGACACCTTGCACAGCACCAACAACTTCCCGGAGTTCACCGGCCGTATCTGCCCGGCGCCCTGCGAGGCCGCCTGCACGCTCAATGTGAATGACGACGCGGTGGGCATCAAGTCCATCGAACACGCCATCATCGACCGCGCCTGGGCCGAAGGCTGGGTCACACCGCAGCCTCCGCAGCACAAAACCGGCAAAAAGGTGGCAGTTGTCGGTTCCGGCCCGGCCGGCATGGCGGCGGCCCAGCAGCTCGCGCGCGTCGGCCATGACGTGACCCTGTTCGAGAAGAACGACCGCGTCGGCGGACTGCTGCGTTATGGCATCCCCGATTTCAAGATGGAAAAAGTTCACATCGACAGGCGCGTGGCGCAGATGCAGGCCGAAGGCGTGACCTTCCGCACCGGCGTGATGGTGGGCAAGGCCCAGGACCCGCTGGGCAAGGACTCGAAAGTCACCAACTGGGCCAAGGAAACCATAACCCCCGAGCAGTTGCAAAAAGACTTTGATGCCGTGCTGCTGACCGGCGGCGCCGAGCAGTCGCGCGATCTACCGGTCCCGGGACGCGACCTGACCGGCGTGCATTTCGCGATGGAGTTTTTGCCGCAGCAAAACAAGGTCAATGCCGGCGACAAGCTCAAGGACCAGTTGCGTGCCGACGGCAAACATGTGATCGTCATCGGCGGTGGCGACACCGGCTCTGACTGCGTGGGCACCAGCAACCGCCATGGCGCGGCCAGCGTCACCCAGTTTGAACTGATGCCCCAGCCGCCTGAAGAGGAAAACCGCCCCATGACCTGGCCTTACTGGCCGATCAAGCTGCGCACCTCGTCCTCGCACGAAGAAGGTTGCGAGAGGGAATTTGCCATTTCGACCAAGGAGCTGATGGGCGAGGGCGGCAAGGTCACGGGCCTGAAGACCGTGCGTGTCGAATGGAAAGACGGGAAGATGCAGGAAGTGGCTGGTTCGGAGCAGACGCTCAAGGCCGACCTGGTGCTGCTGGCCATGGGTTTTGTGGCGCCCGTGTCGGCTGTGCTGGATGCTTTTGGTGTGGAGAAGGACACGCGCGGCAATGCCAAAGCCAGCACCGACTTTACCGGCGGTTATGCGACCAACGTGCCCAAGGTGTTTGCGGCCGGCGATATCCGCCGCGGGCAAAGCCTTGTGGTGTGGGCGATTCGCGAGGGCCGCCAGGCCGCGCGTTCGGTCGATGAGTTTCTCATGGGGTATAGCGACCTTCCGCGCTGAAACAGACAGCCCCGCAAATCGCCCGGTGGGGCGGATTGACGATCGCGCAGGCTGCCGCCGGCGCGGAGGGAAGGCCGTCAGGCCGCGCGCTCTGTTGATGAATTCCTGATGGGCTACAGCGACCTGCCGCGCTAGCGCCGTTCACGCCGGCTCCAGCTGCTGTTTGCTATTAAAACAATAGCTGCTAACGCCCGTCCGTCAAGGGCTGGAGGGCTTTTTTCCTTGAAATCTTGGGGGTGTGACGGGGTTTCATGTTGAAATCGCCCCGTATGCGACGCCGGCAACCTCATGTTAATGAGGCTGGTCCCCAGGGGATATAGAGCGCCCTACCGCTGCTCCCTCAGGGCAAACCCTTTATCATCGGAGCATCGCAATTGAGGCTGGCGTCTGTGCCGGCCCGTTTTCCTTCTTCCATGTCCGACAGCGCACCACCCGCCCTGCTTGAATTCAGGCACGTCACCTTCGCCTACCCCGGCGCCAAGGGTGATCGAGTGATTCTGGGCGACGTGACCCTGTCCGTGCCACGCGGCAAGGTCACCGCGCTCATGGGCGCCTCGGGCGGCGGGAAAACGACGGTATTGCGCCTGATCGGCGGTCAGCAAAAGGCCAACCAAGGCGAAGTGCTGTTTGACGGCCGCGACATTGGCCAGCTCGGCCAGACCGAGCTTTACGCCGCGCGCCGTCGCATGGGCATGTTGTTCCAGTTCGGCGCGCTGTTCACCGATCTCAGTGTGTTTGACAACGTGGCTTTCCCGCTGCGTGAACACACCTCACTCACGGAAGAGCTGATCCGCGATATCGTGCTCATGAAGCTCAACGCAGTCGGCCTGCGCGGTGCGCGCGACCTCATGCCCAGCGAAATCTCTGGCGGCATGGCCAGACGGGTGGCGCTGGCGCGTGCCATCGTGCTGGACCCCGAACTCATCATGTACGACGAGCCCTTTGCCGGTCTGGATCCGATCTCGCTGGGCACAGCTGCGCAGCTGATACGCCAGCTCAACGACACGCTGGGCATCACCAGCATCGTGGTGTCGCATGACCTGGAGGAAACCTTCCGCATCGCCGACAAGGTCATCATTCTGGCCAATGGGGGTATTGCTGCCCAAGGCACACCGGACGAGGTGCGTCATTCCACAGATCCGCTGGTGCACCAGTTCGTCAACGCGCTGGCGGAAGGGCCGGTGCAGTTTCACTACCCCGGCCCGAATGAGGCTGAAGATTTTGGTGGGGTATCTGCCACCAGCCGGGGCGGGCGCCCATGAGCCGGCTGGGCGCCATGGTGGCAGACCTCGGCTTTGCCACGCGCAGCAAGCTGCATGAGCTTGGTTACGGCGCGCGCATGATGGCGCGCCTGCTCGCCCTGACCGGTCCGGTATTCCGCCGCTTTGGCCTGATCCGCGACCAGATTTTTTTCCTTGGCAACTACTCGCTGGCCATCATCACGGTATCGGGGCTGTTTGTCGGCTTCGTGCTCGGACTGCAGAGTTATTACGCGCTGCAGCGTTATGGCTCGTCGGAAGCGCTGGGTCTGCTGGTGGCTTTGAGCCTGGTTCGTGAACTCGGGCCGGTGGTGACTGCGTTGTTGTTTGCCGGCCGCGCCGGTACCGCCCTGACTGCGGAAATAGGCCTGATGAAAGCCGGTGAACAGCTGTCGGCGATGGAAATGATGGCGGTGGACCCGGTGCGCCGGATTCTGGCCCCACGCTTTTGGGGTGGCGTGATCGCCATGCCGCTGCTGGCGGCGGTCTTCAGTGCCGTGGGCATCCTGGGCGGTTGGGTCGTCGGCGTGTTGATGATAGGTGTGGATGCCGGCGCCTTCTGGAGCCAGATGCAGTCGGGTGTCGATGTTTGGCGCGATGTTGGCAACGGTATTGTAAAAAGTTTTGTATTTGGCGTGACGGTGACCTTTATTGCGCTGTTTCAGGGGTTTGAGGCCCAGGCGACCCCCGAAGGGGTGGCGCGGGCCACCACCCGGACAGTGGTGCTGGCCTCGCTGGCGGTGCTCGGGCTGGACTTCGTTCTGACCGCACTGATGTTCAGTGTGTGACTTCTATCACCCTGTAAAACCCTTCGACCAATGCGAAAATACCATTTATCCACATGGCCCCGCACCGCGTTGCGGGCCATGCTCCTCAAGGAATCCTGATGCAACGCTCCAGAAATGACGTTTGGGTCGGCCTGTTTGTGCTGGCCGGTGCGGCGGCAATCCTGTTTCTCGCGCTCAAATCTGCCAACTTGCTGACCCTGAGCTTTGACAAATCGTATCCGGTTGTGGCTAAGTTCGACAACATTGGTGGTTTAAAACCACGCGCTGCCGTCAAAAGTGCGGGCGTCATAGTGGGCCGCGTCGAAAACATTACATTTGATGACAAATCCTATCAGGCCAGTGTTAATCTGGCCATGGAAAGCCGGTACGTGTTCCCCAAGGACAGCTCACTGAAGATACTCACCAGTGGTTTGCTGGGGGAGCAGTACATTGGCATTGAGGCGGGCGCTGACGAGAAAAACCTCGCCGCAGGCGACGTGGTCAAACAGACCCAGTCGGCCGTGGTGCTGGAGAACCTGATCAGCCAGTTTCTGTACAGTAAAGCGGCGGACAGCAATTCAACGACAACTGCGGCGCCGGCAGGGACCAACGAAAAGAAATGAAAACACGAAAAATGATGAAATTCGCCAGCCTCGGGGCCGCCTTGTTGGCTCTTGCATTGCTACAGGGATGCGCCGCGGGACCCAATCCACGCGACCCGTTTGAGCCCTTCAACCGCAGCGTGAGCCGCTTCAACGAAGGCCTGGATGAGGCCATCGTCAAGCCAGTGGCTCAGGTATATCAGGGGGTTGTGCCTTCTCCCGTGCGCACCGGCGTCCATAATTTCTTTGGCAATCTCTCGGATGTATGGTCCTTTGTCAATAACGTGCTGCAGGCCAAGCCGGCCGCCGCCGTCGACAGCCTGATGCGCGTGGGTGTGAATACGGTGCTTGGTATGGGCGGCTTGCTGGACTGGGCCACGGAGATGGGCATCGAGCGGCATCGCGAGGACTTCGGCAAGACGCTGGGCCGCTGGGGTGTCGATGCGGGCCCCTACCTGGTACTGCCTGTTCTCGGATCCTCGACCGTTCGCGACACTGCCGCGCTGGTGGTGGACACCAAGGGCGATCTGTTGAGCCATGTGAATGATGTGCCTCTGCGCAATTCGCTGTATGTACTGCGTGCGGTGGACCTGCGTGCCAGCGTGCTGCGCGCCGGTGACGTACTGGACCAAGCCGCGCTGGACAAATACAGCTTCACGCGAGACTCCTACCTGCAACGGCGCGGCGTTGTCATTGAGGCGACCAGCGAAACCGAAGAACGGTATGACCTGCCTGAAAAAGCGCCTTCGCCGTCGCCAGCCAGGTAAAGCAGCTTTACACCTTGATTGCCCGAACTTTACCGGCGCGATGAACCAATGCATAAAACATGCTGTCCAATAAATGCTGGCTGGCCTTGCAAACACCCCGCAATTCCACCTGCGTTTGTTCCACACTGAAAGAGAACCATGAACCGTCGAATATTTAGCCATGTTGTTGGTGTCTCCCTGTCGCTGTCGCTGCTTGCGGGCTTTGGTTCCGTTCGTGCCGCCGACGAAGCGCCTGACGCCCTGATCAAGCGCACATCCACCGAGGTGCTTGACGCCATCAAGGCAGACAAGGCGATCCAGTCGGGTGATGTCAGTAAAGTCACGGCGCTGGTGGACAGCAAGGTCATGCCGCACGTCAACTTCACACGCATGACTGCAGCGGCTGTCGGGCGGAACTGGCGCCAGGCCACGCCGGAGCAACAAAAACGCCTGCAGGATGAGTTCAAAATCCTTCTGGTGCGCACCTACTCAGGTGCATTGATTCAGGTCAAGGACCAGACCGTCAGCGTCAAGCCACTGCGTGCTGCACCGTCCGACACCGAGGTGCAAGTCCGTACCGAGGTCCTGGGCCGTGGTGACCCTGTCCAGTTGGACTACCGGATGGAAAAAACAGCGACTGGCTGGAAGATTTATGACCTGAACGTTTTGGGGATCTGGCTGGTGGAGACCTACCGCACCCAATTTGCGCAGGAAATCTCCGCCAAGGGCGTGGACGGCCTGATCGCAGCGCTGGCCCAGCGCAACCAGTCCAATGTCACTGCCAAAAAGTCCTGAACCAGACCGCACCTGCCGTGTTCCTGCTTCCCGAACGTCTGACGCACGACCTGGCCGCGCCCTCGGTCGAGGCCCTCGGTGTGATGCTGGCTGGTGAGACCGGTCCCGAGGTCGTTGCAGATGCCAGCGCGCTACGGGAGTTTGACTCCTCGGCGTTGGCGGTTTTGCTCGCTTGCCGCCGACAGGTGTTGGCCGCCGGCAAGCGGTTCTCAGTGTTGGCCCTGCCGGATCGCCTGCGGCAGCTGGCCGGTTTGTATGGTGTGCAGGACCTGCTTCCAGCCGCCTGAGGAGCCTGTTCTGTCGGCCAATGCCCTTTTCCGGGCAGCGCGCCGGTGAAGCTGCAGCTTGCACCTTAAAATAGCTGGTTCATGCCAGCTATCTCCTTCCAGTCCGTCTCCAAAAACTACCCCAGCACGCAAAGCCGCTCCAGCCCTGGCGTCAGGGCGCTGGACGAAGTCAGCTTCGACATCCAGCCCGGAGAATTTTTCGGCCTGCTCGGGCCCAATGGCGCAGGTAAAACCTCGTTAATCAGCATTCTGGCGGGCCTGTCCCAGGCCACCAGCGGCACGGTGACGGTGCACGGCAGCAATGTGGTGAGCGACTACGCCGCCGCGCGCCGCAAACTTGGCGTGGTGCCGCAGGAGCTGGTGTTCGACCCTTTTTTCTCGGTACGCGAGGCACTGCGCATCCAGTCCGGCTATTTCGGTGTGAAGAACAATGACGGCTGGATCGACGAACTGCTGGCCAGCCTGGGTCTCGCAGACAAAGCCAACGCCAACATGCGGCAGCTGTCAGGCGGCATGAAGCGCCGAATGCTGGTAGCACAGGCGTTGGTGCACAAGCCGCAGGTCATCGTGCTCGATGAACCAACCGCTGGGGTCGACGTGGAGTTGCGGCAGACCCTGTGGCAATTTATTGCCAAGCTCAACAAACAGGGCAGTACGGTGCTGCTCACGACCCACTACCTGGAAGAGGCCGAAGCCCTGTGCAGCCGCATTGCCATGCTGAAGCAGGGCCGCGTGGTGGCGCTCGCCTCCACATCGGAACTGCTCAAAACCGCTTCATCAAATGTGCTGCGGTTCAAGCTGGATAGCGAGCTGCCGAAAGCCATTGCCGACAAGGCGCGTATCACGGGCCGTATCGTGCAACTGCCTGCGCACAATGCCAACGAGATCGAACACTACCTGAGCGCCATCCGCGAAGCCGGACTGGTGGCCGAGGACGTCGAGATCCGCAAGGCTGACCTCGAAGATGTTTTCCTAGAGGTCATGGCCGAAAAAATCGGAGTAGCTGTATGAGCAGCGCAGTACGCAATACGATGTGCGAGCCGAAGCCGTCTTCACCAGCCGGGGTCGCGGATCTGGCTTTGCCAGTCCGCAGGCGCAGCGCCCCCCCGGGGGGCAGCGAAGTACGCGCAGCGACGAGCGTGGGGGCACTATCTTGACCGGCTGGCAAACCCTGTTCTACAAGGAAGTGCTGCGCTTCTGGAAGGTCGGCTTCCAGACTGTCGGTGCGCCCATCCTCACGGCGGTCATGTACATGCTGATCTTCGGCCATGTGCTGCAGGACCAAGTCAAGGTCTATGGGACGGTCAGCTACACCGCCTTCCTGGTACCCGGCTTGGTGATGATGAGTGTGCTGCAGAACGCCTTTGCCAACAGCTCGTCCTCGCTGATCCAGAGCAAAATCATGGGCAGCCTGGTGTTTGTGCTGCTCACGCCGCTGTCGCACTGGGCCTGGTTTTGGGCCTATGTGGGCTCGTCCATCGTGCGCGGGCTGGCCGTGGGCCTGGGCGTATTTGCCGTCACGGTTTATTTTGGCCGCCCGGGTTTTGTAGCGCCACTGTGGATTGTCGTGTTTGCCCTGCTGGGTGCCGGTCTGCTCGGCGCGCTGGGCCTGATTGCCGGCCTGTGGTCGGAGAAGTTCGACCAGATGGCGGCTTTCCAGAACTTCGTCATCATGCCCATGACCTTTTTGAGCGGCGTGTTTTACTCCATCCATTCGCTGCCGCCGTTCTGGCAGACCGTCAGCCACCTGAACCCGTTTTTCTACATGATCGACGGTTTCCGCTACGGTTTTTTTGGCGTCAGTGACGTGTCGCCCTGGCTGAGCCTGGCCATCGTCGGTACGGCCTGGCTGGGGGTCAGCGGCATCGCCGTGAACCTGCTGCGAATCGGCTACAAGATAAGACACTGAGCGAACCTGCGAACACATACATCATGACCAGCGAAGAACTTCAAAGCATCATTGCCGCGGGCCTGCCTTGCGAACACATTGAGCTGACCGGCGACGGCCGGCACTGGTATGCGACCATTGTTTCCGCCGACTTCGAAGGCAAGCGGCTGATCCAGCGCCACCAGCGGGTGTATGCCACCCTGGGTGGGCGCATGCAGACCGATGAGGTGCATGCGCTGTCGATGAAAACCTATACGCCCGCCGAATGGGCCAACCACCCCGCAGAATAAACACATGGACAAACTACTGATCAAGGGCGGCAAGCCGCTGGCCGGCACTGTCGATATCTCTGGCGCTAAAAACGCCGCTCTGCCTGAGCTGTGCGCAGCACTGCTCACCGCAGAGCCGGTGACGCTGGAAAACGTGCCGCGCCTGCAGGACGTGGCGACCATGCTCAAGCTGATTCGCAACATGGGCGTGACGGCCGAGCAGAGCGCTGACATGCCGGGGCAAGTCCGCATCAATGCCGGCGGCCTGAGTTCGCCGGAAGCACCCTACGAGCTGGTCAAGACCATGCGCGCATCGGTGCTGGCACTGGGCCCGCTGCTGGCACGTTTCGGTGAGGCCACGGTTTCGCTGCCCGGCGGCTGCGCCATTGGCTCGCGGCCAGTGGACCAGCACATCAAGGGCATGCAGGCCATGGGCGCTGACATCGCGGTTGAACACGGTTACATGATTGCCAAGATCCCGGCTGGACCCAACGGCCAGCGCGGGCGCCTCAAGGGCTGCAGCATCACCACTGACATGGTGACAGTCACCGGCACCGAGAATTTCTTGATGGCCGCCAGCTTGGCGGAAGGCGAAACTATCCTCGAAAACGCCGCTCAGGAGCCGGAGATCGCCGACCTGGCCGAGATGCTGATCAAGATGGGCGCAAAGATTGAAGGCCACGGCAGCAACCGCATCCGCATCGAGGGTGTGGAGCGTCTGCACGGCTGTACACACCAGGTGGTGGCTGACCGCATCGAGACCGGAACCTTTCTGTGCGCCGTGGCTGCCACAGGCGGTAATGTGGTGCTGCGCCACGGCCGCGCCGACCATCTAGAAGCCGTGATCGACAAGCTGCGCGACGCTGGAGCGGTTATCACCGCTGGCGACGGGTTCATTCTTGTGCAGGCGACGGGGCGCATGCAGGCCCAGTCCTTCCGCACCACCGAGTACCCGGGTTTCCCGACTGACATGCAGGCCCAGTTCATGGCGCTCAACGCCATCGCCGAAGGCCCGAGCAAGGTCACCGAGACGATTTTCGAAAACCGCTTCATGCACGTCAACGAGATGGTGCGCCTGGGCGCGAATATCCAGATTGATGGCAAGTTTGCAATCATCGAAGGGGTGGAAAAACTCTCGGGCGCCACGGTCATGGCGACCGACTTGCGTGCGTCCGCCAGCCTGGTCATCGCCGGCCTCGTAGCCGAGGGTGAAACCTTGATTGAGCGCATTTACCACCTGGACCGCGGTTACGACCAGATGGAAGCCAAGTTGCGCGGCATTGGGGCCGATATCGAACGGATCAAATCATGATCACGTTCGTCAATCAGGAGTCGCCATCGTGATCACGCTTGCTCTGTCCAAGGGCCGCATCTTCGACGAGACCCTGCCCCTGCTCAAGGCTGCCGGCATCGAGGTGCTGGAAGACCCGGAAAAATCGCGCAAGCTCATCATCGGCACCAACCGGCCCGATGTGCGGGTGGTGCTGGTGCGTGCGACTGATGTCCCGACCTACGTGCAGTACGGCGGCGCCGATATCGGCGTGACCGGCAAGGACACCCTGATCGAACACGGCGGACAGGGCCTGTACCAGCCGCTGGATCTGCAGATCGCCAAGTGCCGTATGAGCGTCGCCGTGCGCGACGGCTTTGATTACGAAGCCGCGGTCAAGCAGGGCTCACGCCTGAAAGTGGCGACCAAATTCGTCAGCATTGCGCGCGATTTTTTCGCCACCAAAGGCGTACACGTGGACCTGATCAAGCTTTACGGCAGCATGGAACTGGCGCCGCTGACCGGCCTGGCCGACGCGATTGTTGATCTGGTCAGCAGCGGCAACACGCTCAAAGCCAACCAGTTGGTGGAGGTCGAGCGCATCATGGACATCAGCTCGCACCTGGTGGTCAATCAGGTCGCGCTCAAGCTCAAGCAGGCGCCGCTCCGCGACATCATCGACGCTTTCGGTGCTGCCATCGCCCAGCCCGCAAAGTAAAAGCGCTATGAATTTTGTAGCTATCCCCGCCCGTCTTTCAACGGCTGACGGCACTTTTGAGGCTGAATTCACGGCGCGCCTGCACTGGTCAGCCGACACCGATGCCGCCATCGAGCAGCGGGTGGCCGACATCGTGGCTGACGTGCAACAACGCGGCGATGCCGCGGTGCTGGACTACACCGCACGGTTTGATGGCCTGTCGGCCGCGTCAATGGCCGGGCTGGAGCTGACGCAGGCAGATTTCAAGGCCGCGTTTGATGCCATTCCCGCCGCCCAGCGCGAGGCCCTGCAGGCCGCCGCAGCGCGGGTGCGCAGCTACCACGAGGCGCAGAAGAAGGCTTCCGGCGAAAGCTGGAGTTACCGCGATGGGGACGGCACCTTGCTGGGCCAGAAGGTCACGCCGCTGGACCGCGTGGGTATTTACGTGCCCGGCGGCAAGGCGGCCTACCCCTCCAGCTTGCTGATGAACGCCATTCCCGCGCATGTGGCCGGGGTGCAGGAGATCATCATGGTGGTGCCGACACCGGTGCTTGGCAGTGTGGCCACCGGCGGCTCGGGCGAACAGGCGGCATCGAGCAATGGCGAGCGCAATGAGCTGGTACTGGCCGCCGCATATGTAGCCGGCGTCACACGCGCCTTCACCATTGGCGGAGCGCAGGCAGTGGCCGCGCTAGCCTACGGCACACAAACCGTCCCCAAGGTCGACAAGATCACCGGCCCGGGCAACGCTTATGTGGCCAGCGCTAAAAAACGCGTGTTTGGTACGGTGGGCATCGACATGATTGCCGGCCCCAGTGAAATCCTGGTGTTGGCCGACGGCACAACGCCGGCCGATTGGGTGGCCATGGATTTGTTCAGCCAGGCCGAGCATGACGAACTGGCGCAAAGCATTCTGCTGTGCCCGGATGCGGCGTATATCGATGCAGTGCAGGAAGCCATTGATCGCCTGCTGCCCAGCATGCCGCGCGCCGAAATCATCGCCAAGTCCCTCACCGGCCGCGGCGCGCTGATCCACACCCGTAGCATGGAAGAGGCCTGCGCCATCAGCAACCGGATTGCGCCCGAACATCTGGAAGTCTCCAGCCGTGACCCGCACAAGTGGGAACCCTTGCTCAAACATGCCGGAGCAATTTTCCTCGGCGCTTACACCAGTGAATCGCTGGGCGACTACTGCGCCGGCCCCAACCATGTGCTGCCCACCAGCGGCACGGCGCGTTTTTCCAGCCCGTTGGGGGTGTACGACTTTCAGAAACGCAGCAGCATCATCGAGGTCAGCGAAGCCGGTGCGCAGACGCTGGGCAAGATTGCTGCCGAACTGGCATATGGCGAGGGCCTGCAGGCGCACGCCCAGGCCGCAGAAATGAGAATGAAAAAATGAGCACAGGCGAACGTGATTTCAAAAAACTGATCCGGCAGGACGTGCAGTCCATGCACGCGTATGCGATTCAGGATTCCATGGGGATGGTAAAGCTGGACGCGATGGAAAATCCGCACCGCTTGCCCGCCGCCTTGCAGGCCCATCTCGGACAGCGACTCGGCGCTGTAGCTTTGAACCGTTACCCGGACGGGCGTGTCAATGAGCTGCGCCATGCGCTGGCCGATTACGCGCAGATGCCGGAAGGCTTCGACATCATGCTGGGCAACGGCTCGGACGAGCTGATCTCGCTGCTGGCCATGGCTTGTGATGTGTCGGGCGAAGCAGCAGGCAGCGGCCGACCAGCCGCTGCGATCCTGGCGCCGCTGCCCGGTTTTGTGATGTACGGCATGAGCGCGCAGCTGCAGGGCCTGAAGTTCATCGGTGTACCCCTGACGCCCGACTTCGAGCTCGACGAGGCCGCCATGCTGGCCGCGATTGCCGAGCACCGGCCGTCCATCATCTACATCGCTTACCCCAACAACCCGACTGCCAATCTGTGGGACGACGCGGTGATCGACAAGGTCATCGCCGCCGCGCCCGGCCTGGTGGTGATGGACGAGGCCTACCAGCCCTTCGCCAGCAAAAGTTACATTGACCGCATTGCCCGTCACGGCCATGTGCTGCTGATGCGAACCATGAGCAAGTTCGGCCTGGCTGGTGTGCGCCTGGGTTACATGATGGGCCCGAAGGCGCTGATCGCCGAAGTGGACAAGGTGCGCCCGCCCTACAACATCAGTGTGCTCAACTACGAGTGCGCGCTGTTTGCGCTGGAACACGCCGAGGTGTTCGCCGCCCAGGCCGAGGACATCCGCGCCCAGCGGACGGTGCTGGTGAATGCCCTGCAGGCCCTGCCCGAGGTCAAAACCTGGAAAAGCGACGCCAACATGGTGCTGGTGCGGGTGCCTGATGCCGCCAAAACCTTTGAAGGCATGCGGTCGCGCGGCGTGCTGGTCAAAAACGTTTCTAAAATGCACGCATTGCTTGGCGATTGTTTGCGTCTGACCGTCGGCACCGCCGACGAGAACGCGCTGATGCTGGCAGCCCTCAAAGAATCACTATGACCACCCCCACCGCCCTGGCCCCGAGAACGGCCGAGATCTCGCGCAACACCGCCGAGACCCAGATCACCGTCAAGCTCAACCTCGACGGCAGCGGCAAAGCCAGCTTGTCCACCGGCATCGGGTTTTTCGACCACATGCTGGACCAGATCGCCCGGCACGGCCTGATTGATCTGGACATCCAGGCCAAAGGTGACCTGCACATCGACGGCCACCACACCGTGGAAGACGTGGGCATCACCTTCGGCCAGGCGGTGGCGCAGGCCGTCGGCGACAAAAAAGGCCTGCGCCGCTACGGCCACGCCTATGTGCCGCTGGACGAGGCGCTGTCGCGCGTGGTCATCGATTTTTCGGGCCGGCCCGGCCTGGAGATGCATGTGCCTTTCAAGAGCGGCATGATCGGCGCATTCGACAGCCAGCTGGCCTACGAGTTTTTCCAGGGGTTTGCCAACCACGCCTTTGTCACCCTGCACATTGACAATCTCAAGGGCGACAATGCGCACCACCAGGCCGAGACTGTGTTCAAGGCTTTTGCGCGCGCGCTGCGCATGGCGCTGGAGATTGATCCGCGCTCGGCCGGCGTGATTCCCTCGACCAAGGGCTCGCTGTAGGGCAAAGCATGATTTTGAGCATTGTTTTGGCCTCCAGTCCGCATCCACTCTGCGTATGCAGCTATTAATTTCGTAGCATTTCCCGGTTCTTGATGGCACAACCCAACACAGTCGCGGTCGTCGATTACGGCATGGGCAACCTGCGCTCGGTGTCACAGGCGGTCCAGCATGTGGCGCAGGGCAGCGGCGTCGAGGTCATCGTCACCTCGCGTGCCGAAGATGTCATGAATGCGGCGCGGGTGGTGTTGCCAGGGCAGGGCGCGATTGCCGACTGCATGCGCGAGCTGGCCGGCTCCGGCATGCTGGAGGCCGTGCTGCACGCTGCGGCTCACAAGCCGCTATTTGGCGTTTGTGTCGGCATGCAGATGCTGCTGACCCACAGCCAGGAAGGCCAGCCCGGCGACGGCGGCGCCGGCACCCCCGGCTTGAACCTGATCCCCGGCGAGGTGCTCAAATTCGATCTGGCCGGCCGCACCCAGCCCGACGGCAGTCGTTTCAAGGTGCCGCAAATGGGCTGGAACCAGGTTTACCAGGCGGCTGCCGACGGTGCTGCGCCCCACCCGGTGTGGGAGGGCGTGCCCGACGGCGCCTACTTCTATTTCGTCCACAGTTTTTACGCGAAGCCGTCGGATGCGCGCCACATTGCGGGTTTTGCCGACTATGGCGCGCGCTTTACGGCCGCGCTGGCACGCGATAATATTTTCGCCACCCAATTCCACCCCGAAAAAAGCGCAGACCACGGCCTGGCCTTGTACCGCAACTTCCTGCACTGGAACCCCTGACGTCCCCAAGCCTGCCGGCGTGCGCTTTCCTTGCCCATCGTTTTCCCATCCCATCCCACCCACCGCCAGCTTCACTGCCCATGCTACTCATCCCCGCGATTGACTTGAAAGACGGCCATTGTGTTCGCCTCAAACAGGGCGACATGGACCAGTCCACCATCTTCAGCGAAGACCCGGCGGCCATGGCGCGCAGCTGGGTCGACAAGGGCGCGCGCCGCCTGCACCTGGTGGACCTCAATGGCGCTTTTGCCGGCAAGCCGAAAAACGAGGCCGCGATCCGCAAGATCCTGGCCGAAGTCGGCAGCGAGATCGACGTGCAGTTGGGTGGCGGCATCCGCGACCTCGACACGATTGAGCGTTACCTCGACTCCGGCCTGCGCTACGTCATCATCGGCACGGCCGCGGTGAAAAACCCCGGCTTTTTGCAGGATGCCTGCACCGCTTTCGGCGGTCACATCATCGTCGGCCTCGACGCCAAGGACGGCAAGGTCGCCACCGATGGCTGGAGCAAGATGACCGGCCACGAGGTGGTTGACCTGGGCAAGAAATTCCAGGACTACGGCGTCGAATCCATCATCTACACCGACATCGGCCGCGACGGCATGCTCACCGGCATCAACATCGAGGCTACCGTCAAGCTGGCCCAAGCGCTGACCATTCCCGTGATCGCCTCGGGTGGGCTGTCGAACATGGCCGACATCGAAGCGCTGTGTGCGGTCGAAGACGAGGGCGTTGAGGGTGTGATTTGCGGCCGCTCGATCTACAGCGGCGATCTGGACTTTGCCGCGGCGCAGGCCCGCGCTGACGAGTTAAACGGCTAGGGAATCTCTGCAAAACTCAGCCAACCGGTGAGTTCTGAGAAGCGTTATATGTCGATGAAACAAATCAGCCTTGCTGCCAGCGGATACGAGCTTGTCACCAAGAGGACGCGCAAGCGCGTGT
>NZ_JACDDD010000058.1 GCF_013817205.1 Polaromonas sp. | reverse complement strand
GTACAAAGGTCTGGCCTAACCTGGCGAACTGCAGCTCTTGCGGGCTGGCAGCCAGTCCGGCGCCCACCAGACCGCCGATCAGGGCATGGGTGGTGGAAATTGGCAGTCCGGCCCGGGTGGCGATGATGACCGTCATTGCCGCGCCCAGCCCGACGCTGGCCAGGAATTGCGGCGTGTCCAGCATCGCCTGCGGTAACAGGCCTTTGCCTGAAAACTGCTGCACCAGCCCGTGGGCCAGGTACAGCGACAGCACGCTGCCCGCGACGGTCGCTGCTGTTGCCAGAATCAGTGCCTGGCCGTAATTCAGTGAGTCCGAGCCCCAGACGGTGGCAAAACCTTTGAAGTTGTCATTGGCACCATTGCCAAACGCCAGAAACAGGGCGACGACAATGAGCAGGATTTCCACGTTCTGTTTACCGATCAGCAGCAACCGGCGGGGCCGCAAACCCCGGCTGTGGAACCCGCAGCGCCATCGAAGGGCAGGCTGGTGCCGCAACCCTCGAAGATGCCATAGTGGGTGTCGAAGTTTCCAATGAAGTTGAAGTGCGGCGCAAACCGCGTGCCCTGCAGCATGTGCCAGGTGTTGCCGCACACCGGGAAGACCTTGCCAGTCTGGATGTCGTGGTGTTTGTCGAGGGCGAAGCGGCCGGCGTGTTCCAGGATGCTGCCGCGGTAAACCACCGCCTGACCGTAGTCCTCGCAGGCTGATTCCAGTGCAGGCAGTTTGAACAGCCGATAGGTGGCCGAATAAAAACGCAGATTGCCGGTGCGCGCCGCGAGTTGCGGGTCGGTGATGTCCAGCGGCCTGTCTTCCACCAGGCGCGGGTCGGCAAAACCGTGGCGCTGCGCGAGGCGTTCGAAGTCTTTCCAGTACAGCGCGCCGCCCAGACATTCGCCGTACAACACCGGGTCGTTTTTTACCGCAGCCGGAACACGCCGGTCGGCATAAACGTCGGAAAAGTAGAACTCGCCGCCGGGCTTGAGCAGGCGCTGCACGCCCGCCAGCACCGCGTTCTTGTCGGGCGAAAGATTGACCACGCAGTTGGAGACGATGACGTCAAAACTACCGGGCGCCAGCCCGAGCTCCTCCAGCCGCTCGATGTAGCCGTGCAGGAATGTCACATTGCTGTAGCCGAACAGCTGCGCATGGTGGTCCTGGTGCGCACGCGCCACGGCCAGCTGTTCGTCGGTCATATCCACGCCGACAACCGAACCGGTGGGCCCGACCAGTTGCGCCAGCGCATAGACATCGCGGCCCGAGCCGCAGCCCAGGTCCAGCACGCGGCAGCCTTCGAGCAGCGGCGGGCAGACCAGGCCACAACCGTAATAACGCGACAGCACCTCGGGGTGGATGCGCGCCAGCAGCGGCTTGAGCCATTCGGGCATGCTGCTGACGTCGCAGCAGGCGCTGGTCTTCAGGTCGGCCGTGCCCTGCAACTGGCGGCCGTAGTAGTCGCTGACGATGTCGTAGGTGGTGTTGCTCATGGGCTTTGTTCCGAAAGTAAATATGCTATGAAATCAGGAGCTGCTCACGCTTGTTCTGCTTGGGCTGGAGGCCGATTTGGCTTGATATTTCGGGCTCATGAAGCCGTCGGGCAGGTGCGCCAGGTCCGCCGCTTCGTCGATGTCGTGCAGCATCGGCCCCTGCCACACGCTCAGGCCCAGTGCGGTCATCCGGTGCAGCGTTTGAGCGGCGACGGTGGATGTACTCCACGCCATGTGCCTGAAGATGGCGGGGCAGGGCGCTCGCAGGCCGATCAGCACATAACCGCCATCGGTCACGGGCAGCATCACGGCGTCGTGGTGTGCCAGTTGTCGGGCCGTCTCGCGCAGGTGCGCGCTATCCAGTGCCGGGCAGTCGGTGCCTATCAGCAGCACCGGGCCGGAGTGCAGGGCGAGGGCGCGCTGCATCGCGCGGTCCATACGTTCACCGAGGTCGCCGTCGCCCTGCACCGTACATTCAACACCTTCGGGCAGTGGCACGTCATGCCAGGCCGGGTCACCGGGCGCCGGGCTCAAACACAGCTCTACCGCGTCCAGCCCGGACGCCAGTGCCTGCTGCAGCGTGTGCGCCAGCATCACGCGTGCCAGCGCCGCTGCGCCGTTCGCACCCAGCGCGGTAATCAGCCGGGTCTTGGCGGCGCCGGGTTGCGGCGCCTTGGCAAAAATCACCAGACGGGTCATCGGTACAACTCGGCCAGCCGCTCGGGCGACGCGCCGCGCCAGTAGGCAAAGCGCAGCCGCCACATCAGCAGCACGGTGCGCCAGACGCCGCGGCTTTCCCAGCGCCGGCCCGAGGTCTGCACTTTGGCCCTCAGGCAGGCCGGGCGGGACAGCTGCAGCAAACGCCGGGACATCTCAATGTCTTCCATCAGTGGCTGGGCCGGGAAGCCGCCTGTGGCATCGAAGGCCGCGCGGGTCATGAACATGGCCTGGTCGCCGGTGGCGAGGCCGCTCAGTCGCGAGCGCAGGTTCATCAGGGCGGCGATGAGCTTGAGCATGCGGGGCCGCCCGGTGATGACCACGTCAAAACGGCCCCAGATGCGCGAGTTATCGGCAAGAGCCTGGCTGATCAGCGTATCGGCGCCGGCGGGCAGGGTGGTGTCGGCATGCAGAAACAGCAGCGCATCGCCGCGGGCTTGCGCCGCCCCCGCGTTCATCTGCAGCGCCCGGCCGCGCGGCGCGTTGACGATTTGCGCACCGCCTGCCTGCGCCAGCGCGGCGCTGTGGTCGCTGCTGCCGCCATCGGCCACGATCACTTCGGCACCGCGCGCCAGCAGCGGCGCCAACGCCTGCAGGGCTGCGCCCAAGCCCGTAGCCTCATTGAGCACGGGTAAAACGATGGAAAGTTGGGGTGCCGCCATGGTGGGCCGCCGCAGAGGGGCGCTCAGTGCTCCAGCGCGCCGCCGCAGCTGCTGCCCTGGCCGGCGGTACACCCATAGCAGTGGCCCGCCACACGGATGGGCTGCTCGTCGATGCCGCTGCCGAGCAGGTCACGCAGATGGCGTTGCAGGCCGGAGGTGCCCAGTGGCAGGCCGAGCTGCTGGTTGAAGTCGCAGTCCGACAGCCAGCCCTGCCAGTCCACGCTGACCGTGTTGCGGCACATCACGCCGGCCAGGTTGTGTGGCTGGAAGCTGCCCTTGAGCAATTCCATGTAGCTGTCAAACGTGCCCTTGGACACCAGGGTTGAGCCAAAGCGCTGGATAGGCATGTTGGTCAGCGCGTACAGCTCGTTGAAGACGATGCCGAAATGCGCCAGCAGCTCGCGCTTGTAGTCGGCCTGCAGCGTTTGCTGCTCGGGCGGCAGCGACGGGCCTTGCGGGTTGTAGACCAGGTTCAGTGAAAGTTTCGCGCCGGGTTGTCCGTAACCGAGCGCATTGAGTTTTTGCAGGGCCGCGATGCTCAGGTCGAACACGCCTTCGCCGCGCTGCTTGTCTACATTGGCGGCGGAATAGCAGGGCATGGAGGCCACGATGTCCACGCCTTGCTCTGCCAGGAATTCGGCCAGCCCCTCTTGTCCAGGCTCGAACAGGATGGTGAGGTTACAGCGGTCGATCACACGCACGCCCTGCGCACGCACTGCGCGCACCAGCTCGCGAAAGCCCTCATGCAGCTCCGGGGCGCCACCGGTCAGGTCCAGGGTGCGCAGGCCTCGTGCGGCCAGCACCTGCGGGATCAGCGCCATGGTGTCCGCATCCATCATTTCGGTGCGGTTCGGGCCGGCGTTGACATGGCAGTGCAGGCAACTCTGGTTGCACTTGTAGCCCAAATTGACCTGCAGCGTGTCGAGCTGCGCGCGGCGGATGGCCGGGAAGGCCGTTTTTTTCAGCAGGGGAAGGGTGTCGTGCATAAATGGATGTCCGGTGGGTTCAGGGCAGCAGCTCGGCCAAGCGCGCGCGCACCTCGGGCGCCATGGCGTCGGGCAGGGTGACCAGCGCGTTGTGCAGGGCGGTGTGGGCCTGGCTGGCCGGTTGCTCGGTACCCAGCAGGCGTATCGCCTCGGCCACCACTTGCTGGGCGCGGCCGGCGTTTTTGAGGAGGTTGGCCAGCGCCATGTTGGCATTGACTTGGGCTTCGCGCGGGTGCCAGCAGTCGAAGTCGGTCACCATGGCCAGCGTGGTATAGGCGATTTGCGCCTCGCGCGCGAGTTTGGCCTCGGGCATGTTGGTCATGCCGATCACGCCGGCGCCCATGCTGCGGTACCAATGCGATTCGGCCAGGCTGGAAAACTGCGGGCCTTCGATACACACATAGGTGCCGCCTTCGTGCAGGGTCACGCCGTGGCCGGAAGTATCGGCGGCCAGCACGCCGCGCACCGCAAGCGCCAGCACGCCGGCGGCCGCCGGGCAGACCGGCTGCGCCATGGAGACATGGGCGACTGCGCCGTTGCCAAAAAAAGTGCTTTCGCGGCGTTTGGTCAGGTCAATGAACTGGTCGGGCAGCACCATGTCCAGCGGCTTGAAATCCTCGCGCAGCGAACCCACCGCCGACACCGAAATGATGTAACGCACGCCCAGCTGCTTCATGGCGTGGATGTTGGCACGGTAAGGCAGCTCAGACGGCAGAAGGCGATGGCCGCGCGCGTGGCGGGCCAGAAACACCGCGGGAACGCCGTGGACTGTGCCGCTGACCAGCGCGTCGGAGGGCGCGCCGAAGGGCGTATCCATCACATGCTCTTGCGCGTTGTCGAGCGCGTCCATCTGGTAGAGGCCGCTGCCTCCGATGATGCCTACCAGTGCTTGGGTCATGCTTACGGTTTCCTCGTTGATTTAGACTGCTTGCGGGCTGCGCCTCAAGCCGCCGGCCCCATCTTTTGATTTTGAGCGAGTTTTGCTGCCTGCAGTATTAGCCCGGCGTTAAGACCCTCTGACAGCTTGGTCGCCACCGCACGGGATTTCTTACACAATTGCCCCCTGCTTTCGTAAGAATCTGGTTTTTTGACCGACTCAGTACATAGACCAACAACTTGGGACAGCTGTGAATTCACGCAAACTTCTCATCGCCGCGCTGCTGCTGGCGGGCATCACCGCCTTTTTTGCGCTGGACCTGGGCCGCTATTTGAGTCTGGCTTTTCTAAAAGAAAGCCAATCGTCTTTCCAGGCGCTTTTCGAGCAGAAGCCGGTGTGGGTGACGCTGGTGTTTTTTGCGGTGTACGTTGCCGTCACTGGCCTGTCGCTGCCGGGCGCCGTCATCATGACGCTGGCGGCAGGTGCCGGCTTTGGCCTGGTGCTGGGAACCATCGTGGTGTCTTTTGCCTCGACCCTGGGGGCGACACTGGCCATGCTGGCGGCGCGTTACCTGCTGCGCGACAGCATCCAGGCACGTTTTGGCAAGCGGCTGGACGAGATCAACAAGGGCATCGCCAAAGAGGGCGCGTTTTATCTGTTCTCGCTGCGGCTGATCCCGGTCGTGCCGTTTTTTGCCCTCAACCTGCTGATGGGTCTGACCCGCATCAGGACCTGGACCTACTTCTGGGTGAGCCAGCTCGGCATGCTGGCCGGCACCCTGGTCTATGTGAATGCCGGCACGCAGATCGCGAAGATCGATTCGCTGAAGTCGATTGCCTCGCCGGGGTTGATCGGCTCCTTTGTATTGCTGGGCGTGTTGCCGCTGGCTGTCAACAAGTTGCTGCAGTTTCTGAAGCGGCGCAAGGTTTACGCGCGCTGGGCAGCACAACGTCCCGTGCGGTTTGACCGCAACCTCGTCGTGATAGGCGCTGGCGCCGGCGGGCTGGTCACCGCCTACATTGCGGCAGTGGTCAAGGCCAAAGTTACCTTGGTGGAAGCTCACAAGATGGGCGGCGACTGCCTGAACTATGGCTGCGTGCCATCCAAGGCACTCATCCGCAGCGCGAAACTGGCGCATCAGATGAAACATGGCGCCAGCTACGGCCTGAGCGACAACACGCCGGTATTCAGCTTCAAGGCGGTGATGCGAAGAATTCAGGCAGTCATCCGCACGATAGAGCCGCATGACAGCGTTGAGCGTTATACCGGCCTGGGGGTGGAGGTGCTGCAGGGCCATGCGCGCATCGTCAACCCGTGGACGGTGGAGATCACACTCAACGAAGGCGGCACCCAGCTACTGACGACACGCAGCATCGTGATTGCCGCGGGCGCGCGCCCCTTTGTGCCGCCTCTGCCGGGGCTGGAGGAAGCCGGTTATGTAACCAGCGACACCCTGTGGGAGGTTTTTGCCGAGCTTGACGAAGTGCCCCGACGCTTGGTGGTGCTGGGCGGCGGGCCCATCGGCTGCGAATTGGCCCAGGCTTTTGCCCGGCTGGGCTCGCAGGTCACCCAGGTCGAGATGGCGCCGCGCCTGATGTTGCGTGAAGACGAGGAGGTGTCGGAACTGGCCCGCCAGGCGCTGACCGCGGATGGCGTGTCGGTGCTGACTGGTCACAAGGCGCTGCGCTGCGAAACATCTGCCGGCCTGAAAACGCTGGTGGTTGAACACGGCGGCACAGAACGGCGCCTGGATTTTGACCAGCTGATTTGCGCCGTCGGGCGGGTTGCGCGGCTGGAGGCTTATGGACTGGAAGAACTCGGCATCCCGGTGCAGCGCACGGTAGACACCAACGACTACCTGCAGACCATTTATCCCAACATCTATGCGGCGGGCGACGTGGCCGGCCCCTACCAGCTCACCCATGTGGCGGCGCATCAGGCTTGGTACGCCGCAGTTAATGCGCTGTTTGGCGAGTTCAGGCTGTTCAAGGCCGACTATTCGGTCATTCCCTGGACCACCTTTATCGACCCGGAGGTGGCGCGTGTCGGCCTGAACGAACAGGAAGCGCGGGAGAAAAACATTGCGTTTGAAGTCACGCGTTACGGCATGGACGACCTGGACCGGGCCATCGCAGACAGCGAGGCTCGCGGTTTTGTGAAGGTGCTGACGGTGCCGGGCAAGGACACGATTCTGGGCGTGACCATCGTCGGCACCCATGCGGGGGACTTGCTGGCCGAGTATGTGCTGGCCATGCGACATGGCCTGGGGCTGAACAAGATTCTTTCCACCGTCCACACCTACCCGACGCTGGCCGAGGCCAACAAATACGCGGCCGGAGAATGGAAACGCGCGCACCAGCCCAAGCGACTGCTCGAATGGGTTCGGCGCTATCACGACTGGAAGCGGGGTTGACATGAAGCACTTACTGACTGTATTGCTCGTTGGACTGTTGCTGCCCTTGGCCCGGGCGCAGACACCAGGCCCGGCCCTCACTGCGTTTTCATCGGCCACCGGCATGCAGCCACCGCAACCCTGGCGCGTGGTGGGCGTGCCGGGCGGCAAGATTCCGCTGACCACGTATGCCCTGGTCGAGCTGGACGGGCGCAAGGTGCTGCGCGTTGAGGCGGACAAGTCTTATGGCAACCTGGTGCATGACCTGTCTGCGGCCGTACCCGAAGACGGGCTGCGGCTGCGCTGGCGCTGGCGGCTGGACGAGGCGCTGCGCGGAGCCGACCTGCGCCGCCGTGAGGGCGACGACAGCGCTCTCAAGGTGTGTGCGCTGTTTGACATGCCGCTGTCCGGGATCGGTCTGATTGAACGCAACCTGCTGCGTCTGGCGCGCGCGGCCAGCGGCGAGAAGTTGCCGTCCGCCACCCTGTGTTACGTCTGGGACAGCACGCTGGCGCCGGGGACCCTGCTGGCCAACGCCTACACCGCTCGCGTGCGTTTCATCGTGCTGGACAGCGGCGAGCAGCGTCTGGGTCAGTGGGTCACCCATTCACGTGATCTGGGCGCTGATTTCCGCCGTGCCTTTGGGGAGGAAAGTAATGGTGTGCCGCCGCTGCAGGCCGTGCTGGTGGGCGCCGATGCCGACAATACCGGTGGCCGCAGCCTGGGCCATGTCGGGGATGTCACGCTGTCCCCATGAGGCGATGGCCCGGTACGCCAAACAGCGATGAGCGGGCTGCCTATAAATTGCTCTGTTTTTGATAGCTGATCACGCTTGCAGGATAAGGGCTGGAGGCCGAAATGGCATAAAAAAAACCCGCGCAAGGCGGGTTGATGCGCAAGCCGAAACGGTTTACTTTTTGGCAGGCTCGGTTTTGGCGCCGGCCTTCACCTCGGCCTTGACCTCGGTTTTGGTCTCGCTCTTCGGCGTCACGGCAGTCTTGACATCCTTGGCGGTTTCCTTGACTGCGTCCTTGGTAGCTACGGCTGCATCCTTTGCTTTTTCTGTCACCGGTTTGCCGGTTTTGGCGTCGGTCCTGCCACTGGCCCGGTAGCTGGTGCCGTTGACGGTCATGCCCTCGGCGGAAAATTTGACGGCGCTGTCGGTGCCCACACCCTTGACCCGGGTCACAAAATCATTCCAGTCCTTGAATGGCGCCTTCTTGCGTTCGGACATGATCAGCGCCGACTTGACCGGACCAATGCCCTTGATACTGTCGAGTTCGGCCGAAGTGGCGGTGTTGACATCGACGGCAGCAAAGGCCATGGCAACATACATGGTGGCGACAAAGGCCAGCAGTTTCTTGAACATTGGAAAGCTCCTCATGATTGTTGAAAGCGGATGATCCCTCCTGCGAATCAGGAAGTCCCGCGATTAACGGTTGCGCAGCCTCAGGCGGTGACCGGGTTGCAGAACCCCAAGCATACGCCCTAAGTGATCGCTGCGAGCCTGTTCATGTAAGCAGATACACCGGTCTGGACATCTGTAAACGAATGGTCACATCCTGCCGCCCGTAGTGCCGCCAGATCCGCCTGGGTGTAACTCTGGTACTTGCCGACCAGAGCTGCGGGGAAATCGATGTAGTCGATCAGGCCGCCGTGCGCCGCCTCTTCCTGTGTAAGGGGGGGGGCCCCCTGCTGGTGGCGCAGCGTGTTGACCACGGCGAGCGCCACGTCGTTGAAGGGCTGGGCCTTCCCGGTGCCGAGGTTAAAAATCCCGCGGGCTTCGGGATGGTCGAGAAACCACAGGTTGACAGCAACGACATCGTCGATAAACACAAAATCACGCATTTGCCCGCCGGGGCCATACCCGCCGTACTCGCCAAACAGCTTGACCTTGCCTTCAGCGCGGAACTGGTTGAACTGATGAAAGGCAACGCTGGCCATGCGGCCCTTGTGCTGCTCGCGCGGGCCGTAAACGTTGAAGTAGCGAAAGCCGGCGACCTGGGTCTGCGTCTTTTCAAAGCCCGCTCCCAGCTCGCGACGCAGTTTCTGGTCGAACAGCAGCTTGGAGTAGCCGTAAACATTAAGTGGCTTCTCGAACTCTGCCGACTCGCGGAAGGTGTCCGATCCGCCATAGGTGGCTGCCGACGAGGCGTAAATCAGACGCGTTCGCTGAGCCTGGCAGGCGTCGAACAGATCGCAGGACAAGCTGTAGTTGTTGTCCATCATGTACTTGCCGTTGGTTTCCATGGTGTCGCTGCATGCGCCTTCATGGAACACTGCCTCCACATTGCCGAAGGCGGCTTCCGAGAACAACTCGTAAAAGTCGTCGGCATCAATGTATTCAGCGATCTGCAAATCTGCCAGATTACGGAATTTATCACCGTGGGTCAGGTCGTCCACCGCGATGATGTCGTCGATGCCGCGCGCGTTAAGACCTTGGATGATGTTGGCGCCTATAAACCCGGCGGCTCCGGTGACCACAATCTTCATGAAAAGAGTTCCTCGTAAGTGACGGTTGCCGTGCCGAACTTGCCCACCACGATGCCGCCGGCGCGGTTGGCTACCGGCACGGCTTCGCGCAGGCTGAGACCTGCCGCCAGCATGGCCGCCAGCGTGGCGATCACGGTGTCCCCGGCGCCGGTGACATCAAACACTTCGCGCGCGACGGCCGGCACATGAAGCTGGCCCCGGGCGTCGAACAAGGTCATGCCCTCCTCGCTACGGGTCAGCAGCACGGCCTGGAGCTGCAATTCTTCGCGCAGTTTGTGGGCGCGCGATTGCAGGTCCGCCTCATCGTGCCAGTGGCCTATGACCTGTTCGAGTTCTGCGCGATTGGGCGTGATGGCCGTGGCGTTTTTATACCGCGAATAGTCCGAGCCCTTGGGATCGACCAGCACCACCTTGCCGGCGGCCCGGGCCTGGTCGATCATCAGCGCGATGTGCGCCAGACCACCCTTGCCATAGTCGGAAAACAGCACGGTGTCATGTTGCGGCAGCATTTCGTCGAAGGCAGCCGACTGGGAAGCCAGCACTTCGTTTTCGGGCGTGTTTTCAAAATCCAGCCGCAGCAGCTGCTGCTGGCGGCCGATCACCCGCAGCTTGACCGTGGTCTTGAGCTGCGGATCGCGGCCGAAGCAGGGCGTGATGCCAGAGGCAGCCACAAGCGCTTCGAGCTGGTGGCTGGCTTCGTCATCGCCGACCACACTCAGCAGTGATGCGCGCGCGCCGACGGTCACGATGTTGTAAGCCACATTGGCTGCGCCGCCCATGCGTTCTTCCTGGCGCGTGACACGCACCACAGGCACCGGAGCCTCCGGCGAGATGCGGTCCACCGCGCCATACCAGTAGCGATCCAGCATGGCGTCCCCCACGACCAGAACACGCGCTTGAGCAAGCCGCTCCCGGGACAAAGTAAAAGGTACAGTCATACGGCAATCTTCTATTCAAGTGGACGCCGCGGATCTGGCTTTGCCAGGCCGCAGGTGTCCGCCCCCTGCAAGGGGGGAAGGCGCTACACGCAGTGAGCGTCCGACGGGGGTGTTCATAACTCTTCAATGCGACGGGCTGGATAGCTGTCCCAGGCCTGACAACCCGGGCAGTGCCAGAAATGCTGAGTCGCCTCGAAGCCACATGCCGCGCAGCGGTAGCGCATCAAGGGTTTGGTAGCTTTGTCCAGTGCACGTTGCAGCAGGCCGTGCTGATGATCGTTGCCCAGCTTTTCGCCGGCTATCCATCGAGCAGCCGCCACCAGAGAGGCCTCTCGCTCCAGATGCTGGACATAGTGGTCGCGCGGGGCTGCTGCGGCTGAATCGAGCTTGACGATGGCTTCCACCACATCAATGGATGCCATTTGCTCGTAGCTGGTGTTCAGCAATGCCAGTGCCGCAGTTTGCTGGCCGCTTTGCTGGGCGATGTTTCCGAGCAGGCTGGCTGCCAGCGGCATGGCTTGTGGGGCTGCTTTTTCCAGCTTGAGCAAGGTGGCAAAAGCATCCTGCTGGCGGCCCAGCTGACTTTGAAGTTTGGCCAGATCGATCATCGGACGAGGGGAGGCGGGCGCGAGGCTGACCGCCTGTTGCAGGCAGTCAAGCGCCTGCTCGCTGGCGCCCGATGCGGCCGCGGCCAGCGCTTGTTCGCACAGGTAGTGGGCCTTCCGGGTGCTGAAGCTGCCGTGGCTTGCGCTATCGAGCTTGCCCGCAATTTCAGTGGCGTGCTCCCAGTCACGTGAGCGTTCGTAAATCGACAGGAGCGCAAGTCGCGCTTCTTCTTCATAGCTGGTGCCTTCGAGTTTTCTCAAGGCGATTTCGGCACGGTCCAACAGCCCGGCCTTCAGAAAATCAAGCGCCAGTGCGTGTTGCGCGCGGTCGCGTTCGGGCTGGGTCAGGTCGCCACGCGACATCAGGTGCTCATGCACACGGACTGCGCGTTCGTACTCGCCGCGGCGACGAAACAGGTTGCCCAGTGCAAAGTGCAATTCGGAGGTATCGGGGTCGTTTTGAACCGCTTCAATAAAGGCGTCAATCGCCTGGTCCTGTTGCTCGTTGAGCAAAAAATTCAGACCGCGAAAGTAGGCCTTGGGCGTTTGCCGATTTTGAATGCGAAGTTGCCGGAGTTCCAACTGAGACGCGAACCAGCCCAGCGCGAAGGCGACGGGAAATCCGAGGAGCACCCAGGTGAAGTCAAATTCCATGGTGCATGCTTGAGGGGTTCTCGTTGAGGTTGCCAGCCGGACTGTGGTGAGGAATCGTTTTGCGCTTCTTCCACCAGCGCGGCATCATCATCAGGATGCCAGCCGCCAAGCCGACAGCAAAGGTCGCCAACACTACCAGCACCAGCGGCGCTTGCCACTGCGTTCCAAAAAAGAAATTTACGGAAACGACTTGCTGGTTGTTCAGCGCGAACGCAAAAAGCGTAAAAAAAATGGCTGCCTTGAGCAGCCACATCAGGTATTTCACTTGGCGTCCCCAAAGTAGCTCTGGCGATTGTAGCCAGCCCCCGGAGAACACAAGCCTATTTCGGCCCTGAAACCAGCATTTCCTCGGTGCGGGTGTCCACCGCTTCACGCAAGGCCTTGCCTGGCTTGAAGTGGGGCACGCGTTTTTCCGGAATCGCCACGCTTTCGCCGGAGCGCGGGTTGCGCCCCATACGCGGCGGGCGCCGGTTGATCGAGAAACTGCCAAAGCCCCGGATTTCGATCCGGTGCCCACGCACCAGCGCGTCGCTCATGGCGTCAAGAATCGTCTTGACGGCATATTCGGCGTCGCGATGTGTCAGCTGGCTGAATCGGGCTGCCAGTTCTTCGACAAGATCGCTTCGGGTCATAAAGGTCCACAAGGACGCGAGCAGGACGACGTCCTGCCGCGTTTCCCCTTGATTATTTTTCGGTGTTGTCCAGCTTGGCGCGCAGCAGGGCGCCCAGGCTGGTCAGGCCGGCGCTCTCGCGCGATGACTGCTGGCTCAGCGACTGCATGGCTTCCTGCTGGTCGGCGTTGTCCTTGGCCTTGACCGACAGCTGGATGTTCCGGGTCTTGCGATCAACGTTCACCACCACTGCGGAGACTTCGTCGCCTTCTTTCAGCACGTTGCGCGCGTCTTCAACGCGGTCACGGCTGATTTCGCTGGCACGCAGGTAACCGATGATGTCCTCGCCCAGATCGATCTCTGCGCCTTTGGCATCCACGGTCTTGACCTTGCCGGTCACGATGGCACCCTTGTCGTTGATCGACACGAAGGTGGTGAACGGGTCGGAATCAAGCTGCTTGATGCCCAGCGAGATACGCTCGCGGTCCACGTCAACTGCCAGCACGATGGCTTCGACCTCCTGGCCCTTTTTGTAGTTGCGCACGGCGGCTTCGCCGGTCTCGTTCCACGAAAGGTCGGACAGATGCACCAGGCCGTCGATGCCTGCAGCCAGGCCCACAAAGACGCCGAAGTCGGTGATGGACTTGATTGGGCCCTTGACGCGGTCACCGCGCTTGGTGTCCTGAGCGAATTCTTGCCATGGGTTGGCCTTGCACTGCTTCATGCCCAGGCTGATGCGGCGCTTGTCTTCGTCGATCTCGAGGACCATGACTTCAACTTCGTCGCCCAGCGTGACCAGCTTGCTCGGTGCCACGTTCTTGTTGGTCCAGTCCATTTCGGACACGTGGACCAGGCCTTCGATGCCGGGCTCGAGTTCCACAAACGCGCCGTAGTCGGCGATGTTGGTGATCTTGCCGAACAGGCGGGTGCTTTGCGGGTAGCGGCGGTTCACGCCCATCCACGGGTCGTCGCCCATTTGTTTCAGACCCAGCGACACACGGTTTTTCTCGGTGTCGAACTTCAGGATCTTGGCCACGATTTCCTGGCCAGCCGTCACCACTTCGCTCGGGTGACGCACGCGGCGCCATGCCATGTCAGTGATGTGCAGCAGACCGTCGATGCCGCCCAGATCCACGAAAGCGCCGTACTCGGTGATGTTCTTGACCACACCCTTCACGGAAGAACCTTCCTTGAGGGTTTCCATCAGCTTGGCGCGTTCCTCGCCCATGGACGCTTCGACCACGGCGCGGCGTGACAGCACGACGTTGTTGCGCTTGCGGTCCAGCTTGATGACCTTGAACTCCATGGTCTTGTTCTCGTAGGGAGACAAGTCCTTGATGGGGCGGGTGTCGATGAGCGAGCCGGGCAGGAAAGCGCGGATGCCGTTGACGAGGACGGTCAGGCCGCCCTTGACCTTGCCGCTGGTCTGGCCGGTGACGAATTCGCCGGACTCCAGGGCTTTTTCCAGGCTCATCCACGAAGCCAGACGTTTGGCCTTGTCGCGGGACAGCAGGGTGTCGCCATAACCGTTTTCGACGGAGTCAATGGCCACAGAGACAAAGTCGCCGACCTGGACTTCGAGTTCGCCCTGGTCGTTCTTGAATTCTTCGAGGGGGACATAGGCCTCGGATTTGAGTCCGGCATTGACGACCACATGGTTGTGGTCGATACGCACGACTTCGGCGGTGATGACTTCACCGGAACGCATTTCGGAGCGTTTCAGCGATTCTTCAAAGAGGGCGGCAAAAGATTCAGACATGATTTTCCTAGTCCGCAGCACAGGATTCCGACAGCACCATTGCTATCGTTTTTAGAGCTGACTACGGCGGTTTGGTGCGGGTGACCGCGGTTAAGTTATTGATCCTGCCAACCGAAGCACTGGCGTGCCTACAACAATGTATGAGGGTCAGAAGGGCCGGGTGCCTTGCCAGAGTTGCAACACCTTCTCTACCGATTCTTCAATCGACAGCTCGGAGTTGTCCAGTAGCGCAGCGTCATCAGCGGGTTTCAGGGGCGCTGCCTGCCGTGACATGTCACGGGCATCGCGCGCCTCCAAATCCTCTTGAATCCCGTCGATTGTAGCCGGAATTCCCTTTGAAATCAACTGCTTATGGCGACGTTCGGCGCGTTGGCGGGCGCTCGCCGTGAGGAAGACTTTGAGCGCTGCGTCCGGAAAGATCACCGTGCCCATATCCCGCCCGTCGGCGACCAGCCCCGGCAGCCGCCGGAAGCTGTGCTGCAGGTCCACCAGCGCCAGCCGTACCGCAGGCAGGGCTGACACGCGTGAGGCATTCATGCCGGCTTCTTCGGTGCGTATGGTTTCGGTCACGTCCTGCGCGCCCAGCAAGACCTTGCCGTCTGCAAACCGTACCGGCAGCTGACGCGCCAGCGCCGCGATGGCCGGCTCCTGCGCCGGGCTGATGTCCAGCCCGGCCTGCGTGGCGGCCAGCGCGGTGATGCGGTACATCGCCCCTGAATCGAGGAAGTGGTAACCCAGCTTTTGGGCCACTACGGCGGCAACCGTGCCCTTGCCCGAAGCGGTGGGGCCGTCAATGCAGATCACGGGAACGAGGTCCTGGGGGGTGTGGGTCACGGAAAAAAGCGTTTCGAAATAGTCCGGAAAGGTCTTGCCCACGCAACGCGGGTCCAGAATCCGGACGGGCAGGCGCGCCGGGTTGAAGGCCGCCAGTGAAAAGCACATGGCGATGCGGTGATCGTCATAGGTATGAATGGGGGCGGTGGCCCACGTCACCGGTGGCGTGACTCTGAGATAGTCGGCACCTTCCTCGACGCTGGCGCCGAGCTTGCGCAGCTCGCAGGCCATGGCGGCGATGCGGTCGGTTTCCTTGACGCGCCAGCTCGCAATGTTGCGCAAGGTGCTGGGCCCGTCCGCGTACAGGGCCATCACGGCCAGCGTCATGGCAGCGTCGGGGATGTGATTGCAGTCCAGATCGATGGCCTTGAGTGGCCAGGTGCCGCGACGGATGTGCAGGCTGTTGGGGCCGGCATCGATGCTGGCGCCCATTTGCCGGGCCGCTTCGATAAAACGGATATCCCCTTGGATGGAGGCTTCGCCCAGGCCCGAAATCTCAATGCCTTTTTGGCCTGTAGCCCCCGCCGCTATTGCACCAAGCGCTATGAAATAGCTAGCAGACGAGGCGTCGCCCTCGACATGAATGGTGTCTGGCGAGCAGTAGCGGCTGCCGGCCGGGATGGTGAATCGTTGCCAGCCTTCGCGCTGGACATGGATGCCGAAGCGCTGCAGCAGGTTCAGCGTGATCTCGATGTAAGGCCGGGAAATCAGCTCGCCGATGACGTCGATGTGGATGTCGCGCTCCGTCGCCGGGCCGTCCCAAGACGGGGCCGCCCCTTCGGGGGGCAGCGAGGACACGTCAGTGCCTGGCGTGGGGGCCCTATTGGCGGTCTTTAGGGGCAGCGCCAGCAGCAGCGCCGTCAGAAACTGGCTGGAGACATCGCCACGCACACGAATGGGCGCATCCAGGCTCAGTTCGCCGGTGCGTATGTGCAGGGGCGGAAATCCGTCCTCGCCCAGGTAGTCGATGGTGCAGCCCAGACCGCGCAGCGCATCGACCAGGTCGCCGATGGGTCGCTCGTGCATGCGCGGCACGCCCGACAGTTCAAAATCGCCGCCCAGCAAGGCCAGCGCAGCCGTCAGCGGCCGCATGGCCGTGCCAGCGTTGCCCAGAAAGAGTTTGAGTTTGGCCTGCGGCACTGGCCGGCCACCCAGGCCGGTGATCACGGCCGTGCTGCCGTCTTCCTCGACGCCACAACCCAGTTGCCTGAGTGCCGCCAACATCACGGCAGTGTCGTCGGAGGCCAGCAGGTCGCGCACTGTGGTGCTCCCATGGCTGAGGGCCGCCAGCAACAGCACACGGTTGGAAATGCTTTTGGAGCCGGGAAGGTGGACGGTGCCCCCCGCCCCTGTCAATGGCGGAATATCCAGAAACGCGGTGTCGAACATCTATTTCAGCGACTTCGCCGAGCTGATCCGCCAGTTGGCGCGCGTGTGGCTGGCCTGGTCGATACGCTTTTCGAGCGCGTCACCATCCGCAGCGGCAATCAATTTTTCGAGGTCTTTCAGGGTGGTCTGGAAGATCCGCGACTGCTCCAGCAGCTCTTCCTTGTTGGCTACCAGAATGTCGCGCCACATCTTGGGATCGCTGGCCGCAATGCGTGTGAAATCCCGGAAGCCGGGGCCGGCTAAAGACAGGTAGTCCTTGCCTTGTGCCTGGCCTGAAATGCTGTTGATCAGCGCGAAGGCAATCAGATGCGGCAGATGGCTGACGGCGGCATAGGCCGCGTCGTGCGACTGGGGCGACATCTTCACCACATTGCAGCCCAGCGCCGTCCAGACATTGACCGCCTTTTCGAGCTGGACGGTGAAAGTGCGTTCAATCGGCGTCAGGATCACCTGCTTGCCGAAGTACAGATCGGCGTCGGCATGCTCAACACCGGAGACTTCCCTGCCGGTGATCGGATGCGCGGGCACAAAACAGCCCAGATGATCACGCAGCGCGCGGCGCGCAGCGTCCACCACATCACGCTTGGTCGAACCGACGTCCATGATCAGCGTGGTCGGCCCCACCAGATGGCGTATCCCCTTGAAGATGGCCTCAGTGGCCGAGACCGGCACAGCCAGCAACACAATATCAGCGCCCGAGACCGCCAGCAGGGCGGACGGGGCTTCCACGTCAATCACGCCCATCAGGCGCGCCCGCTCGGTGGTCGATGGCGATTTGCTGTAGCCGACCACACGCTTGACCAAACCGGCGCGCTTGAGCGCCAGCGCGAACGAGCCGCCCATCAGGCCGCAGCCTATCAGTCCGAGTTGCTCAAACATGCGTGAAGGCCGGGATGGCTTGCAGTTTCTTCATGGAGTTCAGTCGCTGGCAGGATAAGTGCCAAGTACCTTGTAGAAGGCGCAGAGTTGCTGCAGGTCACCCAGTGCGGCGGCTACATGCGACTGCGAGGGATGGCCCTGGAGGTCAATATAGAAAAAGTACTCCCACTGGCCCGAGCGGGCAGGGCGGGACTCGAAACGCGTCATCGATACGCCATGGGTTTTGAGCGGAACAAGGATGTCGTGCACCGCGCCAGGCCGGTTCGGCACAGACACGATCAGGCTGATGCAATCCTTGCCCGAGGCCTCGGGAGCCCCCAGCACCTGCGGCAGGCAGATCACGGCGAATCGGGTGCGGTTGAAGGCGTCGTCCTGAATGGCGTGGGCACCCGGATGAAGGCCAAACTCGGCGCCGGCCCGTTCGCTCGCGATGGCGGCCCAGGCCGGATTGCCAGCGGCAAGCCGCGCTCCCTCGGCATTGCTGGACACGGCGCGCCGCTCTGCATTCGGCAAATGGGTACCCAGCCAGCCCTGGCATTGGGCCAGTGCCTGCGCATGGGCCAGAACCACTTCAACCCCGTCAAGCGAGGGCGTCAGGCGCAACAGGTTGTGCCTGACCAGCAGGCTGATCTCGCCGATGACATGCAGGGGGGAATTGAGAAACAGGTCCAGCGTACGGGTGACCACGCCTTCGGTGTTGTTCTCCACCGGCACCACACCGAACTGCGCCGTGCCCGATGTCGCAGCGCGAAACACCTCGTCAAAACTCACGCAGGGCACATGCTCAATGCTGGAGCCAAAAAAATGGACGGCAGCCTGCTCACTGAAAGTGCCAGCCGGTCCGAGGTAGGCCACGCGCTGCGGTGCTTCGAGCGCGCGGCAGGCCGACATGACTTCGCGCCAGATATGCGCAATGCTGTCACCCTTGAGCGGCCCCAGGCTGGCCGCCTGCAGGCCGTGTATCACCTGCGCTTCGCGTTCCGGCCGGAACACCGGCGAGCCCTCCTGGCGCTTGATGTCGCCGACCTCATTGGCAAGTGCCGCACGCTTGTTCAGCAGTGCCAGCAGTTGCTGGTCCACGGCATCGATTTGCTGGCGAAGTTGCGGCAGATTTGGGGTCATGGGCGAGGCGATGTATGCCCGGCGGACAGAGCGGCTGGACCCGGGCCGCTTTTTTGGGCGGACAGTTCCATGGAACGCAGGCCTGGTGTCATTTCTTGGCGGGTTTGGCTGCTGGCGCCGGGCCTGCAATCTTGTCTGCGGCTTCGTCAAACTGCTTGGCGCGAGCCTGGATCTCCGCTCGGGAGGCTTCCACCAGCTTTTGCACAAAAACATTAGCCAGCGCGGGGGTGACAGCCTTGTATTTTTTCACGGCAGGAGACTCGAAGAACGCCGTGAGTTGCTTGAGTTCATCTAGGGTGAAGCGGTCCATGTAAGCTGGAACGAGGGCGTCGCGGTTGGCCACAGCAACTTTGCTGGCGATGATTTTGCGAGCATCTGCTGCAAATTTGGCCAGCTCGGCATTGATGTCTTCTGCAGCTTTGGCTTGTTTTGCTTTCTGCCCAATGGCTTCTATTCTGGGTTCCCAGTTGGAGGCCAGATCCTGGGCCGCGCTGCCGGCAGCCTGTTCGACCAAGCCGTCCAGGTCGGGACCTTGTTGCAGTGTCACCAGGCGGGTGGCCCACTCAAGTTTCGGATCCGTCTGGGCGTAGCTGGTTGCCGACAGGGCGCAAGCGGCCATGACGATTGCAGTGAGTATTTTCTTCATTGATTGGATTCCGGGTTGGGGGCAGTTTTGCCTGAGTCTGTATCTGTATCTGGGTTTGTGTCCGCGTCTGCCTCATTGTCACCCAGAGTGGCATCATTTTCGACGATACGCTGCAGTCCGCTGAGTTGGGAACCTTCGTCGAGGCCGATCAATGTGACGCCTTGCGTGGCGCGGCCCATTTCACGTATCTCGCTGACCCGGGTTCGAACCAGCACACCCTTGTCGGTGATCAGCATGATTTCATCGTCGACATGCACCAGGGTAGCCGCCACCACCTTGCCGTTGCGCTCACTTTGCTGGATTGCGATCATGCCTTTGGTGCCGCGGCCGTGCCGCGTGTATTCCTGGATGGAAGTGCGTTTGCCGTAGCCGTTCTGGGTGGCGGTCAGTACGCTTTGCTCCTCGTCTTCGGCCACCAGCATGGCGATGACGTTTTGTCCCGGCTCAAGCATCATGCCGCGAACACCACGCGTATCGCGACCCATGGGGCGCACATCGTTTTCGTCGAAGCGCACCGCCTTTCCACCATCGGAGAACAGCATCACGTCGTGTTTACCGTCGGTCAAGGCCGCACCAATCAGGAAATCACCCTCATCCAGCTTGACCGCGATGATGCCGCCCTTGCGCGGGTTATTGAACTCGTCCAGAGCGGTTTTTTTGACCGTGCCCATGGTCGTCGCCATGAACACATAGTGGTCTGCAGGAAAGCTGCGTTTTTCACCGGTCAAGGGCAAAACCACGGTAATCTTTTCGCCTTCCTGCAACGGGAACATGTTGACGATGGGCCGACCGCGCGAGCCGCGCGAGCCCGCCGGCACTTCCCACACCTTGAGCCAGTAGAGCCGTCCGCGGTTGGAGAAACACAGGATGTAGTCGTGGGTGTTGGCAATGAAGAGCTGGTCGACCCAGTCGTCTTCCTTGGTGGCGGTTGCGAGCTTGCCACGGCCACCGCGCTTTTGCGCGCGGTATTCGGACAGCGGCTGGCTCTTGATGTAACCGGTGTGTGACAGCGTGACCACCATGTCGGTTGGTGTGATCAGGTCTTCTGTGCTGAGGTCGAAGGAGCTGTGCTCGACCTGGCTGCGGCGCGCTCCCAGCTTGGTCTGGCCGAATTCCTGCCGGATGACCGAGAGTTCGCCGCCGATGATGGTCGAGACGCGTTCCGGCCGGGCCAGGATATCGAGCAGGTCGTCGATTTCCGCCATGACTTCCTTGTACTCCGCGACGATCTTGTCCTGCTCCAGGCCTGTCAGGCGCTGCAGGCGCATCTGCAGGATTTCCTGGGCTTGCGTCTCGGACAGCCGGTACAGGCCGTCGCTGCCCATGCCGTATTCCTTCTCCAGGCCGTCGGGCCGGTAGTCGTCGGCGTTGACCACGCCGCCATCGGCGCGGGTACGGGTCAGCATCTCGCGCACCAGGCTGCTGTCCCAGGCGCGCAACATCAGTTCAGCCTTGGCGACCGGCGGTGTCGGTGCGTTGCGGATGATGGCAATGAAATCGTCGATGTTGGCCAGGGCGACTGCCAAGCCTTCGAGCACATGGCCTCGCTCGCGCGCCTTGCGCAGAGTGAACACGGTGCGGCGCGTTACGACTTCGCGGCGATGTGACAGGAAGACCTGGATCAGGTCTTTCAGGTTACACAGTTTGGGCTGGCCGTTGACCAGCGCCACCATGTTGATGCCGAAGGTGTCTTGCAGTTGCGTCTGCTTGTATAGATTGTTGAGGACCACTTCAGGTACTTCGCCACGCTTGAGCTCGATGACCAGGCGCATGCCCGATTTGTCGGACTCATCCTGGATGTGGCTGATGCCCTCGATCTTTTTCTCATGGACCAGCTCGGCCATGCGCTCCTGTAGCGTCTTCTTGTTGACCTGGTAGGGTAGCTCGTCGACGATGATGGACTGGCGCTGACCCTTGTCGATGTCCTCGAAATGGCACTTCGCTCGCATGACGACCTTGCCTCGTCCGGTGCGGTAGCCGTCCTTGACACCGTTGATGCCATAAATAATGCCGCCGGTGGGAAAATCGGGTGACGGGATAATTTCCATCAACTCGTCGATGGTCGCGAGCGGGTTTTTCAGCAGGTGCAGGCAGGCATCAACGACTTCATTGATGTTGTGCGGCGGGATGTTGGTCGCCATGCCTACCGCGATGCCGCCCGAGCCATTGATCAGCAGGTTGGGAATGCGTGAAGGCAGGACCAACGGTTCCTTTTCGCTGCCGTCATAGTTGGGCCCGAAATCGACGGTTTCCTTGTCGATGTCGGCCAGCATCTCCTGGGCGATTTTTGACAGCCTGACCTCGGTGTAACGCATGGCTGCTGCGCTGTCGCCATCGACCGAGCCGAAGTTGCCCTGGCCGTCCACCAGCATGTGCCGCATGGAGAAGTCCTGCGCCATGCGCACGATTGCGTCGTATACCGACTGGTCGCCATGCGGGTGATACTTACCGATGACGTCACCGACGATACGGGCCGATTTCTTGTACGGCCGGTTCCAGTCGTTGTTCAGCTCATGCATCGCAAACAGCACGCGCCTGTGGACCGGCTTCAGGCCATCACGGGCGTCCGGCAAAGCGCGACCCACGATCACGCTCATGGCGTAATCCAGGTAGCTGCGCCGCATTTCCTCTTCAAGACTGATGGGCAGGGTTTCTTTGGCAAACTGGGTCATGGAGAGGCCTGAATTGGAAGGGGCAGTGCGCTCGAAGAGCGAAGCCCGCTGATTTTAAGGCCTGAATGCAGGTCAGTCCGGGTGTGGCACGCTCGCAACAAAAAACAAAGAATCTTCATTCTCTGTCGGACGAAGCCTCCGCCGCGCTTGAACGGCGAATGAGCTATGGCACAATAACTGTAACGCTTTGAGTGATGGTCACTCACGGCGTGTATCCAATCGCAGCAAGTCTGCGGCTTTTCTCTAGAGGAGAACCATGAAGAAACTCAACAAAGTGGCAATGTTGTTTGCTTCCGCAGCGCTTGCAACCGCCGCTGGTGCACAAACAATTGATAACTGGAAAAACGGCACGAACGAGCTGGTCTGGAAAAACGGCACCAACGAACTGTGCTGGCGCAATGCCTTCTGGACACCGGCTACTGCCGCTCCAGGCTGCGACGGCGCGATTGTTCCCGCACCCCCACCTGCTCCCGTAGCAGCTCCTGCTCCTGCTCCAGCTCCAGCTCCAGCTCCTGTTGCTCCTCCTGCAGCCACCAAAGTCACTTTCGCCGCTGACGCGTTCTTTGACTTCGACAAGTCTGTGCTGAAGCCTGAAGGCAAAGCCAAGCTTGACGACCTGGTCGGCAAAATCAAGGGCATCAACCTCGAAGTCATCATCGCTGTTGGTCACACTGATTCCGTCGGTAGCGACTCCTACAACCAGAAGTTGTCGGTCCGCCGCTCCGAAGCTGTCAAGGCTTACCTGGTGTCCAAAGGCATTGAGCAAAACCGCGTTTACACCGAAGGCAAAGGCGAGAAACAGCCAGTTGCTGACAACAAGACCAGCGAAGGCCGCGCGAAGAACCGTCGCGTGGAAATCGAAGTGGTGGGCACTCGCGCCACCAAGTAATCCTTCCGGATCACTTGAAAAACCGCGCTACGGCGCGGTTTTTTTATGCCCGCGCCATAATCCACATATGCACACCACTGAAAACGCAGACCCGGCCGAACTGGCCAAATTCTCCGACCTGGCGCATCGCTGGTGGGACACCGAGAGTGAGTTCCGCCCGCTGCACCAGATCAACCCGTTGCGACTGGGCTGGATTGAAAGCCTGGCGCCCATTCAGGGCAAACGCGTGCTGGATATCGGTTGTGGCGGCGGCATCCTCGCCGACGCGATGGCGCGGCAGGGGGCGCAGGTGCTGGGCATCGACCTGGCGAGCAAGGCCTTGAAAGTTGCGCAATTGCACGCCCTCGAAGCCGGAACCCAGGGTGTCGAGTACCGCGAGATCAGCGCCGAGGCTTTGGCCGCCGAGCAGCCTGGAAGCTTCGACGTCGTAACCTGCATGGAAATGCTGGAACACGTCCCGGATCCCTCGTCCGTGGTGCGCGCCTGCGCCACCCTTGTCAAGCCCGGCGGTCATGTGTTTTTTTCCACCATTAACCGCAATGCCAAAGCCTTTCTGTTTGCGATTGTCGGCGCCGAATATGTGCTGAGCCTGCTGCCGCGCGGCACGCATGAATACGCCAAGTTCATCAAACCCAGCGAACTAGCCCGGTATTGCCGTGCTGCGGGGCTGAACCTGCAGCACACCCGCGGAATGGAATACAACCCCCTGAGCCAGCACTACTGGCTCAGCGGCGACACCAGCGTCAATTACCTGCTGGCCACGCAGAAGGCCTGACATGTTTGCCCAGATTGAAGCCGTGCTGTTTGATCTCGACGGTACGTTGATAGACAGTGCCCCCGACCTTGGCGCTGCAGCCGACAAAATGCGCACCGACCGCGGCATGCCCTCACTGCCGCTGGCCGACTACCGGCCTATGGCGGGCGCCGGCGCTCGCGGCATGCTGGGTGTCGCTTTCGGGCTCACGCCCGAGCACGCTGATTTCGCGGCCCTCAAGGAAGAATTTTTCACCAACTACGAGGCCTGCATGACAGAACGCACCTCTGCGTTTGAAGGCGTGCCCGAGTTGATCGCACAAATCAGCCAGGCAGGACTCAAGTGGGGCGTGGTCACCAACAAGTCGCAGCGCTTTACCGTGCCGCTGACGCGCCAGCTGCCGCTGTTTTCAAGCGCGCAAACCATTGTGAGTGGCGACACCACGCCGCACGCCAAGCCGCATCCGGCCCCCCTGCTGGAAGCGGCCCGCCAGCTCAATGTCCAGCCTGAGCGCTGTGTTTATGTCGGCGACGACGAGCGCGACATCGTGGCTGGCCGCGCGGCGGGGATGCCTACTGTGGCTGCTGCTTACGGGTACCTGGGGGCCACAGCTGATACGCTGGGCTGGAAAGCCGACGCCACGATTGTTTCGCCATCGGCGCTCTTGAATTTGCTACGAATGGCTTAAACTAGGCTGCTTGGGGCTGCATTGGTTTCGACGTGGGTTCGGACGCGGTGTGGTGCATGTCGAGCTGAGTGTGCTCGTAAAACTGATTCAAACAAACTAACTGCAAACGACGAACGTTTCGCACTCGCTGCTTAATTGCCAGTGAGCTTTACAACAGCAGGCCGATGGGCTGGGCAAGGGGTAGTTAACGCAAGTTGAACGCTCCCGGCTGTAAAGATAATTTCATCGGCTGGCTCCGGGCTGGGTACCTTAACCCGAGGCAAGAAAATAGGGTGCTGGCGTCCTGTGTAGCGTGCGACTGCGCGACACAGGTGGCGAGACTCAAATCAGACCGCTAAACATGTAGATCTGCCCGAACAAGGCTTGCGGACGGGGGTTCAAATCCCCCCAGCTCCACCATATTTATAAGTCGTTGATATCAAAGGGTTTTTTGGACTCTTGATTCAAAGACAATCGAGACTGAATCGCCCCGGGTTTCATGGAGGCTGTTTGGTTTAAGTCATGCCTCCACCGTGGAGGCTTGACTGGCGAGTTGCCGGTAGTAGTTTGC